>JACRDE010000622.1 GCA_016212935.1 Desulfomonile tiedjei
GTTCACTGTAAACAAAATGAACTGCCCCGCATGCGTGATTACAGTCAAGGAAGTAACCGGAAAGCTTCCCGGAGTAGTCGAGTCCGATGTGAGCCTCGCGGCCCAGGACGTAATAGTCAAGTTCAGGGAGAAACAGACCAATCCCGACCAAATAAAAGACGCGATAGCCAAAGCGGGCTATCCGGTAAAGTTGGACGGCCTGTTCAAGCCCGATGGTGCTGGCATCAACGAACAGGTAATCGCTGGCGTCAACGGCAAACCCGTATTCGAAAAAGACCTCAAGGTGCCGCTGCTCGTTGACAAGACCGGTACCCCGACCAAGGACGCAGCTTCCTCGTTTTTCAATACCATCGGTAAGGAGATTCTCCTCCAGGCCGCTGACTCCAAGACCATAGTGGTGCAGCCCTACGAAGTCGAAGCTGAGATCCAAGCAATCATGGCCTCCAAAGGAATTGCCTCCGAGCAGTTCGTGAATCAGGTCGTGGAGCAATTCGGATCAAAGGAGAAGTATTTCCAAGTGGTGGGCCAGCGCCTCGGAATCCGCAAGCTTATTGACGAGCACGTGGTTGCCGGAATTCAGGATCCCCAGGAAAAAGCACGCAAAACCATGGATTGGTTGGGAACGGTTTTCAAGGATTCCGATGTGAAAAGTCTCGACCCGAAATTCAAGGAAAAGATCCATGCCTCTTCCGGTCAGGACGATTGGAAAACCTTCTGGCCACGCATGATTTCTTCCTCAACTGAGTTGAAGAGTCTGTTGGTTCAGTAATTCGAACGAAATACAGAATTTCAAAATAAAGGAAAAATGAAAATGAAGATACACAAGCATTATCGCTTGATCGTCGGAGCAATAACCGTTGCAGCAATCGTCTCCACCTTTTCTATTGCATTTGCATGGAATTTCACCGTTCCCGCGCAGGAAGTCAAGCCTGTAAACGGGGCTTTCGTGTTCCCTGTGTCTGCTTTTGCGGACGGCAAGGCCAGACATTTCGAGTACAAAATCTCCCCCAACGAACGCGTACGTTTCTTTGTGGTCAAAAGCACGGACGGAATCATTCGCGCGGCTCTGGATGCGTGTGAAGTCTGCCATCGCGCCAAGAAAGGCTACGTGCAGCAGGGAAACGACATGATCTGCATCAACTGCGGGCTCAAATTCCGAACCGACAAGGTGAATGAGGTTAAGGGCGGCTGCAATCCTCATCCTGTGAACAGAACCATCCAGGGCGAGAATCTTGTCATCAGCCAGCAGGAAGTTGCTTCCGGGCTGCGTTATTTCCAGTAGGAGTCGTTAAATGAAACTTCACGATATAGCTGTAAACAATTTGAGGCGCAGGAAGGGTAAGGTCTTTTTCCTGGTGATGGGGCTGCTGGTGGGAGTGGCTGCGGTAGTTGCTCTGCACACCACCACCACGATTCTGGAGGAAGACATCGCCCACAAAATGGACGAGTTCGGTGCAAACATCATCGTAACACCTAAATCGGAAGGCCTTTCCTTGACTTACGGCGGTTTGAGTCTGGGCGGCCTTTCATTCGACATGAAGGAGATTTCCGAGGCTGATCTGGAGAAAATCAGGACCATCGAAAACGCTGCCAACATAAGAATAGTCAGCCCAAAAGTATTCGGAGTTTTTGAAAAAGAAGGACACAAAGCCCTGGTTGTCGGTGTGGATTTCAATGAGGAATTGTCCCTGAAAAAATGGTGGAAAATCACCGGCGATGCCCCGGAAAAGCCGAATCAGATTCTTCTGGGCAAAGAAGCCGCGGAATGGTTCCAGGCAAGCCCCGTTCCATTGCTGGAAATCAAGGGCGAGCCTTTCAAGGTGGCCGGTGTGCTGGAATCCACAGGTTCTCAGGATGACGGGCTCGTTTTTATGAATCTCCCCACTTCTCAGAAGCTCTTCGGAAAACAAGGCACAATTGGAATGATTGAAATTGCGGCTCTCTGCAAAAACTGCCCGATTTCCGAGATTGTGAGCCAGCTTTCCGATAAGCTGCCCTCGGCGAAAGTAACTGCAGTTCAGCAGGTCGTTGAAGGACGAATGGACACACTTCACAGTTTCCGAAAGTTTTCATTGGGCATCTCCGCATTGGTGCTGCTGGTGGGGTCAATGGTGGTTTTTGTGACCATGATGGCGAGTGTAAACGAGCGCACGCGAGAGATAGGAATATTCAGCGCTATCGGCTTTAGACGCTCACACATAATGAAGATCATACTCCTGGAAGCTGCCGCGGTTTCCCTCATGGCCGGATTGACGGGATATCTTATGGGCATCGGTGTGACGAGGCTTCTGCTTACTTTCCTGACCGATCATATGCCGAAATTCAATCTTGATCCGTTAGTAGCTTTGGGAGCCGTGTTCCTGGCAGTCCTGGTGGGCTTGCTGGCCTCTCTGTATCCGGCTCTGACCGCATCCAGAATGGACCCCAGCGAAGCGCTTCGGACTCTTTAAGGAGGTACAAAATGAGTTACATAGTAGCAAATCAAGTGGCCAAGGAATTCGGCGACAAAGAAAACAAAGTCAGTGCGGTTCGCAGAATCGATCTTTCCATAGCTCAGTCCGAGTTCATTTCCATCATGGGAGAATCAGGGGCAGGTAAAAGCACTCTTCTTTCCATGCTCGGAGGACTGCTGAGCCCGTCAAAAGGAGAAATCCTCATCGGAGGAATCAATATTTACGGCCTGAAAAGGGACAAGCTCGCTGACTTCCGTAGAGAGTTCATGGGCTTTATTTTTCAGTCTTTCCAATTGGTGCCTTATCTCAACGTTATAGAAAACGTCCAGTTGCCGCTGGCGGTGACTCACTATTCCGAAGCTGAAAAGAAGAACCTCGCGACGTCTGCTCTGGAGAGGGTAGGGCTCAAGGACAAGGCTTTCAGACTGCCCAATCAGATTTCAGGCGGTGAGCAGGAAAGGGTGGCAATAGCCCGGGCAGTGGTCAACGAACCTCCCATACTCTTCGCGGACGAGCCTACCGGAAATTTGGACTCCAGAAACTCCGAGGAAGTCATGAAGCTCCTAAAGAGACTGAATTCAGAGGGGCAGACTATAGTCATGGTCACCCACAGCAGGCGAAACGCGGAGCACGCTGACAGAATCATTGAAGTGGCGGATGGCTGCCTCAGGGAGACCACTCCGGTCAGGGCCGCTGCCTGTTAGAGCAACGGATAACACTAGAAAAGGAGGAAAATACAATGAAAAGGGTCAAATTCACGGTTTTGTGTACCGCATTCATGATGGCGGTAGCGGCTTCTTCTATATACGCGGGAGCAAGCTGCTGCGACCCCGCGAACAATAGCGGTCAGAGTTTCCTTTCAGTGCCTTCACAGCAGACCGCCAAGCCGATGGGCTCCCAGGTTCAGGTGCAGAGCAATGCTGCGAGGCCTCAGCCGGCAGTGGTCACTTCCATGGGTAGCGGCTGGAACGTCCCCCAAAATAAGGGATATGCCGCGCCTTCTCGATCGGTAAATGCTCCGCAAGCGCCCAGCTGTTGTTCCGGGCCGAACAATCAGGCATCCCAGCAAATTCAACCGCCGCCTGCGGCCGGATGCGGTTGCTGCGGAGGAGGGGCCGGTTATCGAGGAAATCAACCCGGTCTCACCCAGGGTCCGGCAAGACAGGCGGCCGGCCCGTATGCTCAGCCCGCGGCGAATGGATACGGAAACCAACAGTTTCCTGTGGCCGTTGGGCCAGCGGCACGTCCGGCAAACTCGGGCCCTTTGTGGTAGGCACTAGGAAATTGGCTCCTCATGGAATCGCCACAGGCGTCAAATCCGCGCTCAATTCTCTGGGTCCGATGCAGAGAATCATAGGCGCTAACAGATCGACCTAGCACGCCCCGTATCAAAGGAGACAGGGGGATTTTGATCCAACACATCTAAAATCTCCCAGAATCCCTCTCTAGAAAAGAGGGAATTTAGCGACCAGCTTGGCGATCGGGGTGCTTACATCCAACAACTTACGCCAACCTGCCGCTCATGAGGCAGAGGCTGTGAACTGGCCTCAAAGTCGTTAAACTTGACTTTGGAACTCAAGTTCATAGATTTAGAAAAACGTAACGATTCTGGAACAACCATGAAGGCTAGAATCTGGATTCTGATCATCTGCACGGTGATTGCTTTTGGTCCTGGCGTTTACGGCACGAGTCTCTCGTGTCCTAACGGAGCCGAGGATTCAGGGCAAGCGCACGGGAAATGTCATTGCCCGGAAGGGCCCCCCTGCAAATGTCAGAAGGTTCCTGCGAGCTTCTACTGTTGCACACATTCCGGTGCCCGCGGAAGTGTAGTAACGGAGCATCAGGCATGGAAGTTCCAGCCCCACAACGATGCGGCAACCACACTCTATTCGGCCCGTGTTCCAGTGGAATTAGTGGTCGACATCCTGGCGGTCGCCTACCCGGAACACTACGGCGGAAACCGTATATTTCTCCAGAACAGTTCCTTTCGTTCTTGATACTTAAGTGCCACCAAGTGATACACTCATCAGGGGAGTGTCAATCTGCAGACGCCATGATTCCCCACTAAATGACTAGGGAAGGTGGCGCTTAAAGTTAGTCGAGCCGTTCCACCCCTCGAGAGGCCCTATATGAATAAAATCGATGCGGAAAAAGTGACTGTAAGAAGCGGTTCCAAAAGAATCCTGGGAGTGCTGGCAGTAGTCGTGGTCGCGTTTGTTCTGGGCTACTATCTGGCCCGCGAAGGAGCAGATCACCCCAAAATTCAGCCAGTCCAGGACTCGGCCAAACCTCAAGTTGAGGCCAAGAAGGCCGAAGTCTGGACCTGTTCCATGCATCCTCAGATAAGGCTGCCCAATTCGGGCAAATGCCCGATCTGTTACATGGACCTTATTCCTCTGGAATCCGACGAGCATATTCACGACAATGCCGCAGTTCCACGGTATTCCATGTCCGAAGCGGCAAAGAAGCTCTCGGAAGTGCAAACCACTGAGGTCAAACGGGAGAGAGCTACTGTCACAGTGCGCATGGTGGGGCTTGTTTACGAAGATGAAACCAGGGTTGCAGCCCTCACTTCCCGTGTGGATGGCCGTCTCGACGAGATTTACATCAATTTCACAGGGGTCCGCGTAGACAAAGGTGACCCTATGGTCACTATCTGGAGCCCCACGCTCATAAAATCTCAGGTTGAGCTGTTCGAGACCATACGGAGCGAGGGTTCGGAAGAGGACGGCGTGATCAAGGGAGCCGAGGAAAAACTTATTCAATACGGTCTTACAAAAGAGCAAGTAAGAGAAATAAGGGAGAAAAAGAAACCGATACTCAACGTAACGCTGCGCGCGCCCATAAGCGGAATAGTAACCAAAAAAATGGCGCTACTGGGACAATTCGTCAAAGAAGGTAGTGAAATGTACTTCATAAACGATCTGTCCCACGTGTGGATCAAGATGGATGCATACGAGACTGATCTGCCATGGATAAGGTACGGCCAGGAAGTGACTTTTACTACTCCTGCGGTGCCGGGACGCACATTCAAGGGCAAAGTGTTGTTCATAGATCCTATGCTGGATACGAAAACCCGATCGGTGAAAGTAAGGGTTGAGGCCGAGAACCCCGGTTATGCCCTCAAACCTGGAATGTTCGTAACAGCTGAGGTAAAGGCTGAAGTCGATTCAAAGGGCAGGGTGATCAAGCAGGAATGGGCCGGAAAATACGTTTGCCCGGTACATCCGAGCGATGAGGCCAGCCCCGAGCCTGGAACATGTCCTATAAGCAAGATGCCTCTGCAAGCGGCATCCTCGTTCGGTTACGCTGATGACCCGGATTCTGAACCGCCTCTCGTAATCCCCGCATCGGCTGCCCTTGTAACAGGAAAAAGAGCTGTTGTTTACGTGGAGGTCCAGGCGGACCGACCTACGTACGAAGGCCGTGAGGTGGTTCTTGGTCCAAAAGCCGGAGACAAGTACGTGGTTTTCGAGGGATTGAAGGAAGGCGAGCGCGTTGTATCCAAAGGAAACTTCAAGATCGACAGCGCAATGCAGATTCTGGCCAAGCCCAGCATGATGAGCCCCTCGCAATTGAAGCAACAGCCGGCCGCAGAGTCTTCAAGCGATGAAGAAGTAGTGGCCAAGCTCAACGCGCCGGAAAGCTTTCTGAGACAACTGACCCCAGTGTTTGAGCATTACTTCATTCTCAAGGAAGCCCTGGTCTCGGGAAAATCGGAAGATGCTGCAAAAGCCGCGGAAAAGCTCGCTGATGCGGTAAAGGGCGTAAAGAAGGTTAATCTTGACAAAAAAGCTCAGGATACGTGGGGCAAGCAGTCCAGGATGGTTCTTGCCCAGACGAAAATCCTCGCGGCTACGAAGGAAATAGAAAAACAGCGCAAAGCATTTGATCCCCTGTCCGAAGCGCTGGTCAAAACGGTTATGGGATTTCGACACGTGATGAAGGAGCCGCTTTACATATATTTCTGCTCTGACGCGTTGGACAGACAAGGCGCTTACTGGATCGAAGCAAAACAGGAACCCACGAACCCTTACTTCGGCGATGCCAGGCTCAAGGACAAGGATATGCTCAAATGCGCCGAATTATCTGAGTCCATCCCGCCCGAGACATTTGGTGCAGCAGTTACATCTGTCGATGCAAAGTCTCAAAAATCAGAGACAGGCACCCGTAAGGAAAACGTCAGCCAGCCCCACTCAGGGCATGGAGGCGAAAAATGATGCCAAACCACCGAAGTAACGGAGTCCGGGATCTGCACGCATCGTTTTTCTACAAACTGATGGGGTTCTGGGCAGAGCAGAAGCTTTTGATGGTGATGGTCCTGTTGGTGACTATTGTTTATGGATTGATGGTAGCGCCTTTTGACTGGGAAATTTCTTGGCTGCCGAGAAATCCTGTCCCTGTTGACGCAATCCCCGACATAGGCGAAAACCAGCAGATCGTTTTCACCACATGGGAAGGGAGATCCCCCAAGGACATTGAAGATCAGATCACGTATCCACTGACCGTATCGCTTCTGGGAATCCCGGGGGTGAAAGCCATAAGGAGCAACTCTTTTTTCGGGTTTTCCACGATTTACATAATCTTCAAGGAAGACGTGGAGTTCTACTGGTCCAGGTCAAGGATCCTCGAGAAGTTGAACTCACTGCCGTCAGGTACTTTACCGCCTGGGGTTCAGCCTTCACTCGGCCCTGACGCAACTGCCCTCGGCCAGGTTTTCTGGTACACGCTCGAGGGAGAAGGCTTCGGAATGGATGAACTTAGGACCATGCAGGACTACTACGTCCGGTATGCGCTCCAAGCGTCGGGCGGTGTCAGCGAAGTCGCGAGCGTCGGCGGTTACGTCAAGGAATACCAGATAGACATAAACCCGGATGCCATGAGGGCCCACAATATAACGCTGCCCGAAGTCTTCGCAGCGGTTCGCAGTTCCAACCTGGATGTCGGCGCTGGCACAATTGAAGTGAACCGCACGGAGTACACCATTCGGGGGCTCGGTTTTGTCCGGTCTGTTCAGGATGTGCAGGACAGCGTCATAAAAGTGAACGAGAGCGTACCGCTTTCCATCAAAGATGAGGCCGTAGTTTCCTTGGGACCTGAAATGCGTAGGGGAGCTCTCGACAAGGAAGGCGCAGAGGCAGTGGGCGGAGTGGTCGTGGTAAGGTTCGGTGAGAACCCGCTCCAGGTGATCAAGAATGTTCGGGAGAAAATCAAAGAGATCTCGCCTGGTCTCCCTAGCAAAACACTGCCCGATGGGAGAGTCTCTCAGGTCAAGATTGTGCCGTTCTACGACCGTACGACACTTATTCACGAAACCCTGGATACTCTGAAGAAGGCCCTATGGGAAGAAATGCTAGTAACAGCGATTGTGGTCATCGTCATGGTGAACCATCTTCTGAGCTCGGTTTTGATTTCCGCAGTGCTTCCGTTGGCCGTTCTTCTTACGTTCATCGTAATGAAGTTGGTGGGCATCGACGCGAACATAATGGCTCTCTCCGGAATAGCGATTGCCATCGGCGTCATGGTGGATATGGGTATCATCCTATGTGAAAACATACTCAGGCACATGGAGGAAAACCCATCCAGGGGCATAACTCTGCAAATGATCCGCGAGTCAGCCGGAGAAGTCGGAGGTGCTGTTGTGACTTCTTCGCTCACCACGATTATTTCTTTTCTCCCCGTCTTTAGCCTGACTGGACCTGAGGGAAAACTGTTCAAGCCTGTGGCGTACACTAAGACATTTGCAGTGGGGTCTTCACTCGTGCTAGCTCTGGCGCTTATTCCGCCGCTAGCTCATCTGTTTTTCCAGAAGCGCAATCTCAGGAAAAAAACGCTCTTGCTGGTAAACGCAGCGATCGCTTTCGTGGGGCTGTGGGCAGCGTTTTCAATTTCATGGTGGATCGGGGGAGCTGCGATCCTTGTGGCAGTGGTAAAGTCAGTTTCGCTCTTCCTACCCGAAAGCTGGAAGGCAAAAGTCCCTGTTATTCTGAACCTGATTGCTCTGGGCTTTGTGATAGTGCTCTTGACGGAACACTGGTTGCCTCTCGGCCCTGACAAAGGTTTCGTGCGCAACGTCATTTTCGCTTCGTCTATAATCTTTGGGCTTCTCGGAGTGCGGAAGATTTTCACCGCATATTACGGACCGTTTCTCCATTGGGCGCTGGATCACAAGGCCCAGTTCTTGGTAATCCCCATCAGCATTATATTGCTGGGAGCAGTTATATGGCTGGGATTTGCCAGGGTTTTCTTTTTTGTGCCCTGGACCGTTGAAAAATTCATGCCCAGGCAGCCGGTGGTTACCGCGCAACACATACACGGACCAGACGTAAAAGGTGATGCGGCCCCTCCATCGATGGTTCAGGCGGACAATCCTGTCAGGAAGACCTGGCTCTGGTCCAAGCTTTCACATACTTTTCCAGGACTGGGAAAAGAGTTTATGCCCGATCTGGATGAAGGCTCGTTTCTTTTCATGCCCACCACCATGCCACATGCTTCTATAGGCGAAGCCCTGGACGTCATTCACAAACAGGACATAGGCATCAGAACGATTCCGGAAGTCGAATCCGTTGTGGGCAAGATTGGGAGGGTGGAAAGCGCACTTGACCCTGCTCCCATTTCCATGGTGGAAACCGTGATCAACTACCACCCGGAATACAAAACAGATCCTGTCACCGGCAATCGAATTCTTGATGGTGACGGCAAACCCATCCGGAACTGGAGACCGGAAATCAGGAATCCGGGCGACATCTGGAAAGAGATCATCAAAGCCGCCGCTCTTCCTGGGACGACATCAGCGCCGAAACTTCAACCCATCTCAGCGAGGATAGTCATGCTCCAGAGTGGCATGAGGGCCGCGATGGGAGTGAAGATCAGAGGAAAGAGCCTCGAAGAGGTTGAAAAAGTCGGCCTTGAAGTGGAACGTTACCTGAAAGAAATGCCTTCCGTGGAACCTGCTTCTGTTGTGGCCGACAGGGTCGTGGGAAATCCCTATCTGGAGATTGATATCGACAGGAAAGCCATCGCGAGGTACGGCATAAAAATTCAGGACGTTCAGGATGTGGTCGAAATAGCTATCGGTGGAAAACGGTTGACCACAACCGTGGAAGGTCGAGAACGTTACCCGGTACGCGTTCGTTATCAACGAGAGTTGCGGGATTCCCTGGAAGCGCTGGACAACATACTTGTCCCAGGCAATGAAGGAGTCCAGATTCCGCTGAACCTAATTGCAAAAGTGAAGTACACCCGAGGCCCGATGACAGTGAAAAGCGAAGACACGTTCCTCGTGAGCTATGTGCTTTTCGACAAAAGGCCGGGGACAGCCGAGGTGGACGTGGTCGAAGCCGCGGACAATTATCTGAAGCACAAGATAAGTACCGGCGAATTTAAGCTTCCTCCGGGAACTTCTTACGTGTTCGCGGGTTCTTATGAGAATCAGGTCAGGTCCGAGAGGACTCTCAAAATAGTGATTCCATTGGCCCTGATGCTGATTTTTCTGGTTCTCTATTTTCAGTTCCATTCGATCCCGGTGTCTTTGAATGTTTTTTCAGGGATATTTGTCGCGTGGTCAGGCGGATTCATCATGTTGTGGCTATATTCCCAGCCCTGGTTCCTGGATTTCAGCGTGTTCGGCGTTAACATGAGGCAACTGTTCCAGGTCAGGCCGTATAACCTGAGCGTCGCAGTGTGGGTAGGGTTCCTGGCCCTATTTGGGATCGCTACAAACGACGGTGTCATTTACTCCACCTATCTTGATCAGGTGTTCGGTGAGAAGAAGTTCCATTCAATTAAAGAGATCCGTGAGGCCACTGTGGAGGCCGGGCTGAAGAGAGTGCGTCCCGCCCTCATGACCACAGCGACCACGATCCTTGCCCTGATACCTGTTCTAACGTCCACCGGCAAAGGTGCTGACGTGGCGGTTCCTATGGCCTTGCCGAGTTTTGGTGGAATGACCATAGACATCATAACTATTTTCGTTGTGCCGACGATCTACTGCTTTGTGAAAGAGTTCGAGTTCAAACGAAGCCTGGAAAGCTCAAACAGCGGAAAGGAGTCCTAAAATGTGCTCAAATTACAGTAATTTGTTTTCTGCGACCGTAGTCTTCATTTTGAATCTGTTTGTCGCGCTCACCGCGGTCGCTGATACGGTCGATCTCCCTGACGGCTCCAAGTTGGATCTGTCACAGATCTGTCCGGTGTGTGAGATGAAAATCGAAAGCAGCGTTACTGGGCCTGGAGCCGTGGTCTTCAAGGACGGCAAGGTTGTGGGGTTCGATGGTCCGGCGGACCTTTTCAGGTATTTGCTTTCTCCAGAGAAGTACGGGTATGATCCCGCGAACATAAAGAACACGTACGTCACGGAACACGGGACCAAGAAGTTTGTAGATGCAAAACAGGCATTCTATGTGGTAGGGGCCGAGCTGAAGGCGATTATGGGACCTGAAGCGATACCGTTTGCCAATAAGGCAGATGCGGAAAAGTTCAGTTCGCAAAACAAGGGAAAGAAAGTGGCGGCTTCGTCAGGAATCACTCTGGACGATTTGACCGTGAAGAAGAAATCGCTCAGGATGGAAAAAGATCATAAGCACTAGAAACGGGCGCGGGGGAGCATTTTCGAGCAGTTGCTCCCCAAAGGCCACTTGCGTGGCGGCTCACTCGGTGCTTTGACATCCTGCGAGAGAGAGGCAGCAATGAAAAGGATACCCTTTGCGCAGTTTATGTTTGTCATTCTCGTTGTCGCGACGGCTCCATTTACCGTCAATGCGGACGATTACCTGGCATTACCGAACGGGTCCAAGGTGGATCTTTCCGCACATTGCCCCGTGTGTGGAATGGTCGTTGGCGGCGACATGGCCGCAGGCGTCACATACGGTTACCGAGATTCCAAGTTAGTGGGATTTGCCGGGGTTGCCGCGGCGATTTTCAAGGACGGAAAAACCGTCGGGTTCGAAGGGGCTAGATGCCTGTTCATTTATAATACTGTTCCGAAGAAATTCGGGATCGACGTAAATGACATTGCGAACCGGTATTGCACGGACTTCACATCCGGAAAACTGATTGACGTGAACCAGGCTTATCTGGTGATGGGTACCAAAGTGAGAGGGCCCATGGGCTACGATTTGATCCCTTTTGCGGACAAGAACGAAGCTGAGAAATTCAAGGACAAGCACGAGGGCAAACGCATCGTGCAACTGGGGACTGTAAGGATCAAAGATGTGGAGCGGTAAAGCCTCTAGCAGTCAGTTTTTTCACGAGTATCAGGCATGATTTTTTCACTTCAAAGACGCTTCTTACTACTACTTCTTTTGCCAGTGGCACTAATCCTGCTCGCTGTGGGATTTACAGGGTGGTTTTTCGCTCGTTCGTTTCTCCTGGATCAGTGGGTGGACACGACCCGTGTGAAACTCGAGAAGGTTGCTCATCAGATCAACATGCAACTCAACGAAAAGCTGGATCTTATAAATCTCATTTCCAAGGCCAATGACCTTCCTACTGGCGGAGTGACTCAAGCTTTTCTCGTTCAGCAACTCATCGAGAAAGAGGGGGTGCGTTTCGTAGATATAGAAGTGCCCGAAGGCGCCGATGATGGACTGAGCATCGGAAAAGACCCGAAAGATTACGGCTCGGGGATCGTTGAGGGCCTTTACACGATGGAACTCTGCGGTGATTTCGGCTTTTGCGCTCCAATCATGGATCCCGGGGCACTGGACCGATCCCTTAGGATAGTGAAAATACTCGGGCATGGGGATAGTGGTCCGATGAAACGGTTAGTAGTCAGGATAAGCTTCGACTCCTTTCTCAATCCCATACGTGAAATGGGGGTTTGGGGAGGAAACTCTGCGTGTCTTGTGACCAGCACAGGGCAATTTCTGGCTCATACGGACAAAGCAATTGCAGACCGCAAGAGGCTAGGAGACAACGGGGATCCGTTCGAAATCCGGTTGCTGGATCAGATCAGGCACAAAGATTTTGGCACGTTGCTCGGTGAAGGCCACCCGCCGGATGTGGTGGCTGGGTTCCACAAGATTCCGTCACTCAATTGGTATATAGTCGTGTTCTCAAGTGGCAGTGAGGTCCTTGAGCCTGTTAGGCAGTTTCGAAACTATTACGCTCTCGCAGGATTTGCTTGCCTTGCGGTGATTCTTCTTCTGATCCGGTTAACGACCCGCCGAGTGGGGCGTTCCATAGCAGAGATTTCCGCTGCAGCTGAGAAGGTGGAGGGCGGTGATTACTCTGAGAAGCTCCCGGTGGACGGGACGGACGAAATAGGCCAACTCAATCGAAGCTTCAACCACATGATCGAAGGTCTTAAGCAGAGAGATCTGATCGAACACACTTTCGGCCGTTACGTGGATAAGAAGGTCGCTAAAGAGCTGATGAGCAGGCCGGAGGCCCTCCGCCTGGGCGGAGAAAAGAGAACCGTTACAATAATGATGTCTGACATCCGGAATTTCACGGGGCTTTCGGAAAAGCTACAGCCCGAGGACGTGATCAAACTGCTCAACAGGTATTTCGCTCGCATGATTGCCGTGATCGAGCATTACAAAGGGATTATCGTGGATTTCTACGGAGATTCCATTCTGGTGTTCTTCAACGGACTGGAGGCGGACGTCCCGGCCAGGGCAATGGATGCGGTTAGGTGCGCTCTTGAAATGCAGCACGAAATGCGGAGCTTCAACAAAGAAAAACGTTCATCCAAGCTGCCGGTGCTGCAAATGGGGATAGGAGTTCACACAGGAGAGGTGATTGTCGGCAACATAGGGACCGAATCCCGGGCTAAGTACGGCATTGTTGGCGCGGACGTGAACCTTACGGACAGAATTCAGGCAACCGCTTCTGCTGGCAAGGTAGTGATTTCGGAGAAGACCTACGAGATGATAGCCGACCAACTTAACGTCTCTCTGGAATTCAATGCATGCCTCAAAGGTGTCGAGGACCAAAAGCAGCTCTATGAGATTGATTCAGTGGAAGACAACAACGCTGAGAATTCGGAAAATCCCGAGAATTAAGGCGGAACCGCTGTGGCGCCCCATAGTTCCACCTGCTTCAATGGCTATCATGAGTGAGATCAGATTCTATAGAGTGCAGGACAAATACGGCTCTTTCTCGAACTTCGCCCCGTACCCGGTGCGGCTCGACGGCAAACGTTGGCCCACCTCTGAGCACTATTTTCAAGCTCAGAAGTTCACACATCCGGGGGAGCAAGAAGCGATTCGGCTGACCAAGTCACCAATGGAGGCGGCTCGAATGGGGCGCGATCGCAGCTGGTCCCTGCGCCCCGACTGGGAAGAAGCGAAGGACGAAGTCATGCGAGAGGTGGTGTGGGCCAAGTTTACGCAGCACAACTCCCTTCGCGAACTGCTCCTCTCCACTGGAGACGCTACCATCGTGGAGCACACGAAGAATGACTGTTATTGGGCAGATGGCGGCGCCGGAAAAGGCAAGAACATGCTTGGCCGCATTCTAATGGAGGCGCGAGAGAGAATCCGCAGAGTAGACAGCTTTTCCTGCACCGAAGAATGGGAGGAAGCCCACTTGGGGGCTGATACGGGAATCTCGTCGGAACTGTGGTCGGAGCGTGTCGACCTGCGAGACCTGCTCTGGGAAAAGCACGTGCAGTCGCTACCTCCAGAAGAACAGGAGCTTCTGAACGAAGGAAATCACCCTTCCTTTGGTTCACATTTCGCCGGTGGAGCGGCCGCTGTGTACGCCGAGTCGCTCAAGGATTCCCTGTCATCCCTCGACCACGTGGCTGATGTTACTTTGGACGCATATCACGGCGACACGTTCGTTCTTACTGTGTGGCTCAATCAGAGTCTTTCTTGGCGAGAGTATCGTCCCTGTATCCCTGAGTTGTTCATGGGATTCCAGGTTTTCGTCGCTCCTCCCATCAACAAATGAATGCTCCTCACAACGTTGTTGTTTTAGGGAGAATTACATCAGCCCGAGATGATACATAATACGAATGCGCTTTCAAAGAGGGAAGAATCCGAACTGGTAAAAGTTGCTAATAAATTGCGGAGTTGTTTATGTCTTCCAAGAATTCGACGCTCACTAAGCTGAGAGAAAACGAGCGGGAAATCCGAAAGGATCTCATTATAGATGCCGCGATTCGTCTATTTGCGGCAAAACCTTTCGACCGGGTCGGGATGAGAGATATTGCCTCTGAAGCGGGTCTTTCGCCGGCGTCAATCTACAGATACTTTTCGAATCGTGATGAACTCTTTGTGGAGGCCCTGTGCAGAGAAAGCAAAATCATCGAACAGGAAATCCGGCGAGCAAAGGATTCGGAAAGCGAGGCTTCGATAGAAAAGATCGCCTCTACATTTGTTGATTATCTTATCGAACATGACACGTTCTTCAAGATGATGACTTATTTCATGATCACGGGCAGAATCGCTGAAGATACCCTGGAAAAGTTCAATGAGACGGAACGAAAGCTCCTTGATGTTTTCGACGATATCTTTGAAAATCTGGGAGCGAAAGGCCCGGTTCGACTGACCTCGCACGCGTTCTTTGCGACCCTCAACGGGATTCTGATCACATTTCACAACTATCCCGGCAGGTCTTCCGAAGACACACGAAAACATATGCACCGGTTGGTGGACATCGTCTCAAGGGCATTCAAGGACACATCTGCTGCGATCACCCGCTGATAGTGTATCGTTACCATTTCAGGGAGTCCCAGGTGTAATAATCCCTCCACAAAAAAAACTCCGTTAGCGGGTAATCATCGGTAACAAAGGACAAGAGCTTGTCCTGCATCATAGCGTCCACATGAAATTGATCTAGAACCATCAGCTTGAGTAGTTTTTCCGGGGTATCGCAAGCGGTATCGTATTCGCGGAGGTCCGCCACAATCATCTCGTTCCTAAAGGCAGCAGCCATGTTTTCCTTGAGTTCGTCCTGGGTGACATTCTTCATTGTACCAATAAGGTAAAAACCGTAATTCATGATGGGGCCGGACCACACGGAACAACTGGGAAATACCGTGCCGAAGGTCTTCGCGAGGCATGCCTTGTCTTGCTTTGAGGCACCTGGAAGCCACAGACAAATTACTCCGTCTGGAGTGAGCCTGGATTTGCACAATTCGAAGAATTCCATGGTGTAGAGATTTACGGTTCGAGCGCTCCAGACAGGGGGAGCGGGGTCAACTGTGATTACGTCGTATTTCTTTGGAGATAACAGTAGGTGATTCCTACCATCGTTTGCCACGAGTCTAATGTTGGGCTTTTTCAGTGCATCTGAATCATGATGATAGAAGTTGAAGGCCTCAAACGTCTCTGATACCAACTCCACTGCGGTTACTTGTAATCCTGGATATACTGCTGCAGATTTCACAGTTGTGCCCATCCCGAAGCATATCACCAGTAATTCCTTGGGATTCTTGGCGAACATCATGGGGAGATGCGTCATGAGTTTTGTTTCGGTGCATAGATGCGTCATTCCCACCCCGTTGATCCACAATTGTTTTCGACTGTCCTTTTCAAAGGCCGTGACTGTTCCTTCAATCCCTTCTTTATTGAAGAAGATATTCACGCTTGCAGGCTTCAAATCCGGACTGGCGGAACCATCCACCGATCGATGTTCGCGAATTCGGTTTTCAATAGTTGACAAGAAAGGATCAAGTCCTGAGAATGCAATGACCGGAATCAGGAGAATCAGGCATGCAGGGGCAAACGCCCATCTTGAAATCGCTGACCTCCCAGGCTCAAGTCTCAAAAGTACCAACCCCAGAACAAGGTTCAACGCGGCCAGAAGAATCACTGTTTTCGTCGAGCCGATCGTGGGAATCAGCAAGAAACCTGCAAACAGAGATCCCATAATGCATCCCACTGTATTGAATCCGTAAAGTCTGCCCACCAGCGAGCCTGCCGTATCTAAATTAGGGGTGTAACAGCAGCCTGCAACGGGCAGTATCATTCCAAAAATGAAAGTCATTGGAAATACGAGGATTACGGTGGCGATAGACGAATGCAGCCAGCCTATGTTGCTACCCACCAGTATGTGGTCGAGGGGACCGAACAGATACAGATTAAGGACTGAGATGAATCCTATCGCAACTTCCAGAAGCCCGAAAATAGTCAATGGATTTCTCAGCCTGTCTGCGATTCGGTTCATGGCCAGACTTCCCAGGGATACGCCGCCCAAAAAGACCGCCAACATTGCAGAAAATGCATAAATCGAGTTTTTCAGGAACAGTATCAACTGCCTCGTCCATATCACTTCGTAAGCAATCGACGTGAATCCGCTCAGCAAGAAAGCGAAAAGCACGAATCTTCTCGTGCCGATCGAATAGGCAGACATGGGCTGTGTGGCTGCATTGAGATCCCGATCGGAAGACTTTTTGGCGTAAGGTGCGGCTTCTCTGTCCTTTCTAAACACATACCATGCCACAATTGCCACCAGCAGGTTTATTGCTATTCCAATGTAGGTCGTTATTCGCTCGCCGAAAAATCCTATCAGAAAAAATGAACTTAGAACTACCCCTGTGACAGCTCCAAGAGTATTAATCCCGTACAATATACTAAGGTTCTTCCCTAGCAGATGATCCTTCCTTACGAGAAATGTTGTCATTACCGGGAGCGTGCCGCCCATTAAGGCTGTGGGAACCAGCAAGGTAATGAAAGAGACTATGCCCATCCCCACTGCGGTTACAGCCACGTTTTCATTGCTCCACTGATAGAGGAATTGATAGAAAGGGACCGACCCTTGAAATGCGTATGGAATGAGGAAAACCGTGGCTGCTACGCACAATTCCAGTACGGCGTATATCCTGAGTGGATCGTTTCTTCTATCCACAAACTTGCCCAGAATGAAGCTCCCCAGTGCAAGCCCTGCCATGAATGCAGCCACGACAGTTGCGGTCGCGTGAATGCTCACGCCGGTGGTTCTGGACAATATCCTGAGCCACACGATTTGATACATCAGACCACTGATTCCGGAAGCATAAAAGAGCGTATACACCCAGTATCTCGATTTCAAAATTCTCCTCCGGCTGCAATCGATCTCTAGAGTGAAAAAATGCGAAACTTTTCAGAGAGATTCGTTTTCTCGACGAGTTGCTGGAATCACCATACGAACACAATGTGAGAGATTTGATCAACTCTGTGACTTAAGCATACTTCAACACTGGCTCTCTAGTCAATGGCAACAGCGTCGAGAGGAGCCGGCTTTCCCAACGCCTCTTTGGCAGAGACTCTCAGAAGCACGGTCTTTGGAGCCCCCAATATAGAGCACAAAAGAAACGTGTTTTGACCGGGATTTCTGAGAGCAGATCGGGAAACCGCCATTGCGAGAGAGACAACCGGAAACCATCTCAATCGCGAACAATAAGGGCCTTGCTGTATCCGTCGTTTAGAATTTCGAAATCCCGCAGCAATTATCATGGCAGTTGTTTTGGCCAGTCACCATAACTATTGTCGGAGTTATTTCCAGTGCTTCAGTGCAAGGCGGAATTTAGAAAAACGTTTCCAGTCTTTGGAAGATAAGCCACCTTTCTGCCTTTTTTGCGTGCTTCGGCGGTTTCTTGTTTGACTAGTCAGACTAGCCTCACCATATTTAGAACAACAGTCGTACGGGAGGTTCCCATGGAAACGCCAAGCAGTAAGAAGTGCTGTTGCATAAGCAACGTGTGCTACCGAATGGAGAGCGACTCGGATTGCCAAAAGTCCGGTGGTAAAATCGTGGATAGGTGCTCGGAATGCAAGTAGCCGGGTCGGTTAACTTCTACAAGTAGCTACCCTTATAACAGTCCGGGATAAATCGGTTTTATCCAATTTGCCCGGACGATTTTCATTTCCGGTCATGTGTCTGAAGCGCCCAAGCGCGAACAAATCTCATTTCACCCAAGGAAGATTGCTTCGGCGTTCCTATCCTCTAACGACGGGATAAATGGCCCGGCTGGTTCTTTCATCGGGTAACCGGCAATAATCTTCGACAATTGCGGAGCACGTTCTTTTGGAGAACCTCGGGTTACAGTGATTCGGATTCCGGTGCTTCATCGACCCTATTTCAATTGTGTGAATGCCCTTTCCTATGAACACGATATGGTGGGGACCGGCAAGATGCCGGTTCTGCTGCACAGTCTTCATGGTTTGCTGTGGCGCTTCCGCCATAGGAGTTGATCTTGCAAAAAGGTCCTCACAGATTCCTCCAAGTTTGAATGCGATCTGATTTCATTCATCACCTTTTCACGCTCGCATGGAACTCACGATGGTTATTCGGTTAAATCAATTGCACTGAATGGCCATCATGAGCTCTTTGGAAATCTCTGAAAAAAGACAATCAGGCAGTGTTCCACAAAAAAGCATTGACAAGCAGAGATCGGTGAGTGATCATTACTTACCATAACTGCAATTGTCTGAGGCCCCTTGCAAAGGGCAATAGCTGACTCTGATCACCTCATCGAATAGATTTCTCATTATTCAGCGGAGGATCAATGGAAGACGCATTTATCGTAAGCGCTGTCAGAACACCGGTGGGAAAAAGGAACGGCAGCCTATCGCAATTCCGTGCGGACGATCTCCTGGGACTTGTCCTCAGAGAGGTCGTGCAGCGGGTGGGCGTTGACGCTGCCGAGGTGGAGGACGTCATAGGCGGTACGGTCACCCAGGTTGGTGAGCAAGGATTCACCCTGGCCAGAATGGGCGTGCTTGCTGCCGGTTTTCCTGACGATATTCCAGGTGTGTCGATCAACCGTCAGTGCGGGTCAAGCTTGACTGCATTGAATTTCGCTGCGGCTCAAATCGTGGCGGGCTGGAGAGACTGCGTTATCGCCTGCGGTTGCGAACTCATGAGCAAATATGCCATCGCGGCAGAATGGTACAATCTTACTCTTTCAAACGGTCAGCCTGCAGGAATGCCTTTGGGGCCCGCGTACTTCAGCAGGACCGGCGGGAAGTACGTGGATCAGGGCCAGGCTGCGGAACTTATAGCCCAGAAATGGGGCATCTCAAAAGAGGAAATGGACGGGTTCGCGGTTCGCAGCCATCAGCGTGCCCAGCGTGCTCACACTGAAGGACGCTTTGCCCGGGAAATCCTACCAGTGAAGTTCAAGGGCCCGGATGGCCAGGAAAAGGTCCTGGACAAGGACGAAACCGTGCGGCCGGAGACTTCAATGGAAGCCCTTTCCGGACTCAAGACCGTGTTCGGCACCAAGATCGTAACAGCGGGGAATTCCAGTCCGATAAGTGACGGCTCTTCAGCAGTACTGCTGATGTCTGGTCGTAAGGCCAGGGAATTGGGAGTCACACCGAGAGCACGAGTCGTAGCCAACGCCGTAGCCGGAGCCGACCCAGTGCTCATGCTCACGGGCCCTATTCCTGCTACTGCAAAAGTTCTGAAAAAGGCCGGACTCTCTTTCAATGATATCGACGAAGTCGAGATAAACGAGGCCTTTTCACCAATTCCGTTGGCCTGGGGACGCGAGTACAATCCTGACTGGGAAAAGGTCAATCCCAACGGTGGAGCAATAGCTTTGGGGCATCCGGTGGGAAACTCGGGTTGCAGGCTAACGGTGACTTGCCTGCACGAGCTGGAAAGAACAGGAGGCAGATACGGACTGGTGACTCTTTGCACGGGCGGCGGCATGGCCCCTGCGACCATAATCGAAAGAGTCTGATTCCGGTTCTCGGCTAAACGAATGAGAATCAGGGAGACCCTTCTTGCAAGGTTCCCCCCAATCTCACTTCTTTGAATGCGCATCGGTATGAATTCGAACTGGTATGAGTTGCACTCTCAGTGGTGAATCGACTTCACAGGAGTCTGTTATGATTCTCTCGCCTGAATTAGTCAAAGAACTCGTGGAAAAGAAGGTTGCATTCGTGGAAAGAATGCGGCTCTCAGCTGTGGAGATGAGACCGTGTTACGCGAAGCTTGCGGCACCTCTCAAAGGAAATGAAAACCATGTGGGCGGGATGTATGCGGGCGCTCTGTTCACTTTGGCTGAAATGCCGGGAGGGGCTCTGTTCTTGACAACTTTTGATATGACAAAGTACTACCCTATCGTGAAGGAAATGAATGTCCAGTTCCGGCGACCTGCACTGAGCGATTGCACGGTCGAGGTCTCCATTTCAGAGTCAGAAGCAGATAGGATCAGAGATGAAGCGGACAAGAACGGCAAGGCTGAATTCATCCTCGAAGCGGAAATCAAAGACCAGTCCGGTGAAGTCGTGGCGCGAAGCAGAGGAATTTACCAGATAAGAGCCATAGGCAATTAGTGTTCACCGGGATGTTTTCTCGCTTGGTTTCGTTGAGCATAGAACCAGTCCGGCAACCACTCCCAGGACTAGTAATCCTCCGCACCCGTAATAAAGCAATGAATAGTCCCCGTGTATTAGAATTATGTCTCCAAAGACCGGTCCGACAAAAAATCCCGCCTGAAACATCTGCATGGTGAAATTGGAATTCATTGCACGGAACCTGGGCTCGGAAAGATCGAAGGTCAGACTGCTCAATAAAGGCATCACAATACCCCATCCAAGCCCCAGGAAAAGGCCCAGTGCGTAGAAGAATCCATCCCCTCTCACATTGGCTAATGCAAAATAACCCAACGCCAACCAAATAAGAGAACCTGTCATCAGTTTGGGTTTGTTCAATTTATCGAACACTGGTGCGGCCATCAGCCGCACCAGGATTTCCGTTACGGTCGAAAGGGTGAAAAACCATCCAGGGTTCTGGATTCCAATCTTATCGCCGTATCCTTTGAGAAAATAGAAGACAGGGGTGAAAGCAGTCCACACGACCAGAGCAACCGCGAACATTATCAGAATGCGATAGTCCTTAAGATTTTCGACCATTTCCCGGAGGCCTATTCGTTTTCCTTCAGGGTCCGACTGGCAAACGGACTTGCGATCCATAACCAACAGCAAGGGAAATACCAGAAGCATTGCGAGAGCCGAGATTTCCAGAACATGCCGAAACCCGCCCAGCAACGTGCTCAGAGGCTCCAGTATCGGGGGAATCACCGCATAAGGGAGCAGCACTATGACGAAAATCAACCCGAAGGCCTGACCGCTCCTTTCCCTGGGGATACAGCCCACCATCCGGCTGAGAACCGCGGTCGCCAACACAGTGTGGACGGCCCCGTGAAACAGCCGCACAGCCGCCATGCTCCAAAAGCCGTCGGCCACGTCATACAGACCCAGGGACACGACCACAAGAAAACTACTTATTGCAATCCATTTCCTCGCATTCCACGGTGTTAGAAAAGGACTTATGACTGGTCTGATCAGCACAGCGGTAAGAGCGAACAATGCTATCAGGAGTCCAAAGCTATCCCGCGCAATAGGCAGCGTACCCAAGTATTCGTGAAATTGAAAAAAAACAGCAATATTGCAGTACGTGAGAAACATGATGGCATTGAGAGCCAGGAACTCTTTTGTAATCAAAGGCTCGCGATGTGAGGTATCTGTCAATTCAGCCCCTCTCAACCGAAAACTACAAGAAGACTTATCAGCATAGAATCAGTAAGTTGTGCCGCAGGCATAATCATTGAGGCGCAACAGCATCGCCTTGGACACCATTCGGCGGTAGTCCGCGCCTGCACGAATGTCGTAAATGGGAGAGATGGCTTTGTCCAACATTGTCCCAGCATTCTTGAGCACCTCCAGTGAAAGCTGTTCGCCTATCAATGCGTTCTCCACTCCCTCAGACGTTATCACTGTCGGGCCTACGCTTCCCCATGCCAGCCTCGCCCGTTTCACCTTCCCGGTTTCTGTCAGTTCAAGGACAGCGGCCATGCTTGCTATCGCACAAGCCTGCGCTTTTCGTCTGCCTATTTTTTCATAATGGCTCAAGTTCCAACCCTGATGCTTACGAAGCCATACACCCGCCAGAATCTCGCCTTTCGCCAGGTCGACGGTTCCCGGCCCAATGATGAATTCATTGATTGGAATCCGCTTCGAGCCTTCGCAGTGCCTGATTTCGACTTCTGCTGAAAGAACATAAAGTGCAGGCAACGTGTCGCCTGCAGGAGATGCAGTTACTATGTTTCCGCCGATGGTGCCCATGTGGCGAATGGGAGGAGAGCCCAGCACGCTTGCCGCCTTGACCAGCACCCGAAGATGCTCCCTTACCGATTCTGCGACAATGAGCTTACTGTGGGTCGTCGCTGCACCGATGAATAACTCATCGCCGTTGTCCTGCACGCCCTGCAACTCTGTCAGCCTTTCCAGGCAAACCAGACTTTCCGGATTGAGCTGTCCGTCTCGTATTTTCACGAACAGATCAGTACCGCCGGCGTACACTGCCGAATGGGGCTGTCTCTGAAGAACGGCCCAGAGCTCTCCCAATGTGCGTGGAAGGGAGACTTGCCTCATGACTCTTGCCTGTCCCGCAATTCTTCCGCAGCGGCCTCAACCGCATCAACTATCATCTGATAACCGGTGCACCTGCACAGATTGCCTGACAAGCCTTCTCGTATTTGATCCCTTGATGGCGCTGAATTCCTGTTGAGCAAATCCACAGAGGCAAGTACCATCCCTGGTGTGCAAAAACCGCATTGCACGGCACCGTGCTCAACAAAGGCGTTCTGCACCGGATGCAATTGCTCACCCTCGGCGATTCCTTCGATGGTGGTAATGTCTCGATCTTCCAGTTGAACAGCCAGCATGAGGCAGGAAAGTCGGCTCTCACCGTCTACCAGGATGGTGCATGCGCCGCAGTCACCAGCAGCGCAGGATTCCTTTGTGCCGGTCATTCCCAGATCTTCTCTGAGCACATCCACAACTCTTCGATCCGGAGCGGCGTCGATGTGGATCTGCTTCCCGTTGAGCCTGAAAGCTATCTTCAAATTGAACTTTCCTGCCTTCCATTACTTGCGAAGGCTTCTAAAATGCGCTCCGCTGTGAGGGGCGATTCGAAAACTCGTATTCCCAAGGCGTCGGCAACTGCGTTGGCAACCGCGGGGAGCGGTCCGTTGGTGGCTATCTCGCCCACTCCTTTCAAGCCGAACGGTCCTGTGGGCTCGTAGATTTCCACCGCGATGGAATCGATCTCAGGCACATCCGATGCTGTAGGAATAATGTACGTGGAAAAACCCGTAGTAAGGATTCGGCCTTTTTCAACTTCAAGTTTTTCCGACAAGGCGTACCCCAGACCCTGGGCTATGCCCCCATGAATTTGCTGCTGATATATCTGAGGGTTCAGCACCTTGCCGCAATCGCTCACAGCAAGGAACCTTTTCACTTCTGCCGCACCGGTGAGTTCGTCAACTTCCACCGCGGCCAGACAAGCCCCGAAAGAAAAGAGCGTGTGAGGCAGCCCGTGCAGTTTTATTTCAGGAGAGACCCCAATGTTGTCCGCGGCCACAGGCGCACGAAAATGGTGTACAGCGATCCTCTCCGAATCCTGGAAGAATTTGACAAGTCGAAACAGAGGCACTTCACGGCCGGTGGGCAAGTGCCTTACGCTTCCCGGGATGAGAGCCATTTCGTGAGGTCCGGAAGCCATGAACAAGTCCGCGGCACGCTGCAGAATCCTTTGCTTCAGAGTCTCTGCCGCGCCGATGAGGGCATTCCCGAAAGTGTACGTGCAGCGACTCGCAGACGCTGAACCGCTGGGAAGCGTGCGGTCCGTGTCAGGCAAAACGAGTTCCATTTGGCCCGATTCCTGACCCAGAATGCTCCCTGCTATCTGAAGGTTGGTGCTAGCGTTCCCTTGCCCCATATCAACGACACCGCAATACACTCGGATCTTGCCGTCGCTCGTAAGTTCCACCTTTGCGTTGGCGTAGTCCGGAACTACCGGGCCGTACCCCGATCCCTGCATTGCAGCCGCAATGCCTACTCCTCGTCGCTTGAAGGGGCCGGCGGACGATTTCCAATCATCCGCTTGTTTCCAGAGATCGTGCTTGGAAAGCGTTTCAAGGCACTCGACAAGCCCATTGGAGCACACCATGGTCTTGCCCACACAACTCCTGTCGCCTCTTTTCGTGGCGTTCTTAAGACGAAGCTTGACGGGGTCCATCCCGAGCTTCTGGGCCAGCATGTCCATCACCTGCTCAACAGCCGCTGTCACTTGTGTTACACCGAAGCCCCGAAAAGCTCCTCCAATGGGATTGTTGGTGTAAACTGCCCAGCCGGTGAGTTGGGCGTTGGGAATCCTGTACGGACCGCCGGCATGCTCCAGAGCAAGCGTTAGCACCACTCCACCAAGGTGGTCGTAAGGGCCTGTGTCAAAATACAATCGAACGTCCAGGAAATGTAGCGTCCCGTCGGCCTTGGCGCCGAGCTGATAATACATCAGCGCCGCGTGGCGCTTCGTGCCGGAAACAAACGATTCCTCCCTGTTCCACCACATCTTAACCGGCCGGCCTCCGGAATGCAGAGCTGCCAGGCCAAGCAGCGTCTGAACAGTCACTCCGTCTTTGCCGCCGAATGCCCCACCCGGGTACGGAGCGATTATACGTACAAGAGTCGGGTCCAGTCCGAGTGCTTCAGCCACTTCCATGCGGTCCCGAAAAGGCGTCTGGGTGGAACAAACGATTTCCAGTTTTCCGTTTGCCAGCAGGCGAGCCCAGCCGGCCTCTGTTTCGAGGTACGCATGCTCCTGGGACTGGGTCTGAAAGCAGGCTTCAACAATTACGTCGCATTCTTTGTATGCATCCGAACCTGAACCCGTCTTGATCTCACCTTTGAGGAGCCTATTTCCGTCGGCATTGTCCTCGTGCACCAGTGCAGCACCATTTCTGAGGCCTTGCTCAGAATCGAACACGCCAGGCAGAGGCTCAAAATCACATACAATTAGATCGAGCGCTTCCTTGAGAGATTCCTTGTTATCCGCAAGCACCAAAGCGATCGCATCTCCACAATGGCGGGCCTTGTCATTGACTAGCACAGGTTGATCTTTTCGGATGACTCCCTGCCTGTTTGAGCCGGTGATGTCCTCGTGGGTGAGTACACGGACTATTCCGGGTACTTTCACAGCGCTGCTGAAATCGATTCCTCTCAGAACGGCATGGGGTACACCGGCTCTCTTCACCCCTGCCCAAACCAGGTTCTCGCCATAGTAATCAGCGGCGTACTTCTCTTTCCCTGTGACCTTTTCGTAAGCGTCGAGCCGCGGCACCGATGCGCCAATGTGTAACGGTCTGCTCTCAAGATAGGAAAAGCTCGTGTTTTTGTTGTCGAAGTTTTGATCGTTCATGCGTTCTGAACCAGATAGCCTGATCTAAATATTGCCGAAGTGTAGGTCCGTCTTCGGGCGAGGTATGTTAGCACAGGGGATCGAGATTCCAGGAAATAAAAAAAGTGCTATCCGGAAAGCGGGCAGCCGCAGCCGCAGCGATGAATGCACACCCCAATGATTAAGACAGTTGCCAAAAATAGTGTCCGTTTCCTCGTCATTCCTGCGAAGGCAGGAATCCAGATTCTGGCCCCGGGATCAAGTCCTGGGGTGACGGTTCCACTCCCGTAAATGGGACAAGAATTTTGGTAATTCCTATAGTACGAGGAAATTTCCTGTCCCCTCGCGGCAAACGCGCGAGACGTCCGTAAACATCAAGGGGTGACCACTCAGGGCCACCCCAGGAAAAGATCGCGTATCGTCGCTGAACGACGGGAATCGTCGTTCAGCGCGATTGTGCTGTGTGGTTATCTTTCTCGCCATCCCCTGAACTGAACGGGCTTTTCCGTCCCGGGGTCGACAGGAGTGCTAATGAGCCTGCCGTCACTCATCTGGACGATGATTCTCTCACCGCGAGAATCAATGACGGGTCTACTGGGAACTCCTGCTCCCAGATTCAATTGAAACGCTGTGGGATTAATGGTGCCTCCCGACGCGCTCGGAATAACCATGACATCGGTATCGCCGGGAAAAGGATTGTAATCCTTAGGGAACGGCTGACACATATAGTCGAATACGTACAAGTAACCCCTACCAGTGAACTCGCAAGCATCGAACGGGGGCACAAATGTGGTCACAAAGACCATGCCTGCGAAGATCAAAGGCTTGCCTAAAACACGTTCCCCGGGTTTGCCCAAGGCCACACCATCCTTGGCGTCAATCGGTGAAACGCATCCGTCGCTACCTGAGTCGCACGGATTCCGGAAATCATAGATGCAGTGGTAACACGGAGAGCTAGTGCACGAACTCTGGCAGCAGTCTCCTCTGTACAGCCCAATGAGCGGGCTGTTTACATCCGTCTCCTTTTGACTTCCTCCCCAATCGCAAGGATAGGCCGCGTCGCCTTCCGACAGGAAGCCGGTGACAGTAGAGGGTAATCCGCACTTCGGTGTGATTTTGACCTTGAAATTGGTCAGATGAGAAGCATCGAAAACCTCACGCGCTGAAGAGTCGATGATGGGCAACCCATAGTTTACGCCGCTGATAGTATTGATGATCGGGTCCCTCAAGTTGTACAGCGCCATCTTGGATGTATCAGTCTTGTCGTCGTCACCATAGATTACGTCATCGTACTTTCCTGTGCCGAAAACAATCCTGAGAGCCGGGCTGGCACTGGAAGCTGCGCGTGCGGGAAGAGCCTCAAGGCTGGCAGCAGGCGCAATCGTAATGGGCTGCAGCGCTGACCTGTAGTCGTTGCTAGCTTGGTCCGTAAGGCTAGTAGGTTTAGTGGGCCAGACATTTACTTCCACTCCAAAACTGTTGTTGGTTGTGGAATCGTCCGGGAAGTGCTCCGCAAGGTTGAATTTAATCCCATAGAAATACCCGTTCATATCTCCCACGTACACCCGGTCAATAAAGCCATCGTCACCTATGACGTGGTTGGTCTGATCCCACACGTCGAGGGCAAGGACATCCGACATGGCGTACGGAATCATGTTGCCCCCCACAGGTTGGCTGGGGAATGTAGTGGAATTGTAGTTCAAGACGATTGGCCACACGTACTCAAACAGATTGTAGCCCGTCTCAATATCGATCATCAACAAATTCGGCCAGAATAAGGGCAGCTTGAAACGGTCCTCGATGGCCGGGGTGGAGTTGAAACTCTTGTCGTAGATGTGTATTCCGCCTCCCATGAAGACCACTTCGCGATTGTTGTTGAGTGAGTTGAACTGTAACAAATTACTCGGAAGCTTGGTCGTCGCGTCCGGGTCGCCGTAGTAGAACTTGACACTGGTGGGTATGTGAATGCGACCCATATAAGGCTGGGACCAGGACATCGGAAGGGTCTTGATGCTCTCATACGCTGATCTGAATGGCACGTAAGCCTTGTAAGTAGCGCTGGCGCATGTGGTTGCGCAGTTGCTCTCGCAGGTTGTCTGACAAGTGGTTTGTGCAGGCCCGCACAAATTCTTGCAGTAAGTTTTGCTCTTGCCGGTAGCACGACAGGCATTGTAGCAGGTGTTGTAATTGTTTGTACACGTAGTTGTGCAGGCGTCTTTACAGGCCTGCAAACAGGTGTCAACGTCTGATTCAACTACCACCCTGTTCTTGAGCACAGAATACTCCCAAAGCACCTTGGGGCCTGAGTTGGGATCAGATGCCACGGGGACTGGATTGGTAACGTCGATTGCGAAGTACACGTCACCTCCCGCTCGCTCGCCGCCGATAATCACGCTGCGCCAGCATCTTCCCTGTGCATCCGCTTTGCTGCCGCAATAGTCGGACTTTATGTAGACCTCCCAATGCCTTGCAGCGAGATCGACCATTGTTCTGTGCGTACATGGGCTGGAACCTGTCCTCGTGCCGTACGCCAAGGCTTTCAGAGCCTTCAGTTCCGTGAGGAGGTTGCTGGGAATGTAAGACCATAGCTCTCTACCTATGTCGGAATCGTCGGCTGGCTTCTGCGCCCATGTCAGACCGTCAGTGGTCGTTCCCATGAGGAACGCATGCAGCATTCCGTCGTTGGCGCCCACGTAAACGACCTTGGATCGTTTGAATTGATCGTCCAAATACTTCTGATATGTGTTGATGTTGGGGTCGCGTTTGGAAACATTTCCCAGCCTGGGCGGGCCTATGACTACCGGCGTGGAATATACTATATCGCCGAGAATCCATCCTGACCTGTCTCTGTAGCCAGTGATGGGATCACCTCTCACCCATGTGATTATATTGTCTCGCTCAGCGGTGGTTGTAACGCCGAGATCAGAAATGGTGAGATTTCCCGACTCGAAAGTTTTCTGCACATACTTGTTCGCAGTAGAATCGAACAGCCACGTGTAAATCAGCCTGGCACTGGGCGTCACCGGAATCTTTGCCTTGAGGATCTCGCCGGCATCCCAGCAATGCCTGGTGCCTGATGGTTGACCTATGCACAACCCTGCGAGATCCGGATCGGAAGGCGTGTAGAAACTTGCAAGTTCGAAATCGTAATACACTGTCCCGTCCTGAGTGAACGGGAAGTAAGCCTCCAGGTGGCCTTTCCAGAGGAAATCATCAGGGTGGTCAGGGTCAGAGGCCTCGAACACGCCTCGGACTATAACGTCTTCGGACCGCATTTCCTGAGAAACCGTTGCCACCGCACTGGCCGCTGCCGTTCCGGTGGTCACTGCCTGCATAACCTTGGACAACGAATCTTCGAGCTGTTTTCCATCGTCTGCCTGGAAGAAGTTGTCCGGAATTCCCTTCGATTCATCTACGCCGTCCTTGTCACGGTCCCATGTGGCGTTCCACTCATTGCAGCACTTGACGCAGAAGCAAGACCCCCCACACGCTGAAGCGCAATTCGAGTTAGCTGGATTACAGGCGCCGCGAGGCCATGAAAAATCCAGACTGCTCCCGGAGGGAAGGTCGCTTTCCGGATAAGGATAGCTTGCGCTGCTTCCGCAGCCAGTGATGTGTTTGAACCCTCCATACATAGCAATGGCCTTCATGGAATTCTGCCCTCGCAGACTCTGGGAGAAGGCGAAAATGGAAAAAACATCTACTGTCTGGCTATCGGCAACATCCGATCTCAAGTCGTTGACGTGCATTGGCTGGGCTGCATCCGTAGGATCAACGGAGCCATTCCAATCACCGTCCGACATCAGTATCACAAAACTCTTACGGCAAGGCACGCTTACATTGGCACCCGCGGCATTGCTCGTGTAGTAAGGATCCCTCGCAGTCCCCTTTGTGGGCGGTGTGCCCGTCCCTACAAAGGAAGAGTTGTCCGCGTTGCTGGAGCCGCTTGATTGAGCGAAGTAGTCACGGGCCTCTTGCAAGGCCTCACCGGTGGGAGTGCCGTTATAAGGGAATATGTTTCTGAAATCAATGCCTTGAGGATGGTCTGATCTGTAAGTCCCTTCAAAAGCATTAATCAAGAGGCTCTTGTCGGTGTTATCGCAGCCCACTGCAATCTTGCCGACCTTCCCTGACGTGGCGTTATAGTACTCGAACCCGAATCGCACATATGGGAAGGACTTCTGGATAACAGCGTTTCTGGAATCCTTGTTCCCGCTCGCGTCGTGTTCCAGTCTGAGCCTCGTTCTGCCCCAAGGCAGCGCCCCGATTTTTGTCAGGACTTGTCCGTTATGCGCAAAGGCGCCTACTATAAAAGGTTTAAGGTTCACGGTTGACGTGAGCGAGTAACTGACTTGATACGCCGGATCGAGGGATTGGGTGGAATGCGTGGCCCTCACATAGTACGTTCCTGCGTCGAGCTCCGTGCTGATGGACGCTGGATTGGCCTGACTCGATTTGATCTGAGCGCCGTTGTTGTCACCATTGTTTATAAGCGGGCTAGTGTAAATGGACAGGTAATCGTTCCCCGGCCAAGTGCCGTCTAAAGTCATTTCTATTTTGGTTTTTTTGTCCAAAGTGAACGACCACAATTCGAAGTACTTTCCGTAATAGACCGGATGACTGGCACTCAACTGGCCCGAGTATCTGCCTTTGATAGTGACGAAAATGTCCCTGAGGTGGTCGCTGTCATCATGATAGTACGCTGAACCTGTATTGTAATCGTCAGGATAAGTGGTGCTGGATTCAATGGTGGCCGGCCTGACGTAAAAATCGGCATTAAGGTAGGTGTTGTCCTGGACTCGTCTTCTTGAGCCCTGTGGCCTCAAGTAGCAGTAATCGTCGCCAGTGGGACATATCGAGCGGCCGCCTATAAGGGCCTTGAGCGCCGCGTCGACCCTGGATGTAACAGCGAAATTGAGCACGTTTCCGCTTACCCCAGGGACACTGCCGCTTGCGTTCGGAATCAGCGAACCTTCGACTCTCTTCAAGGCCTTTCCTGCGGTATCAGGTTTGCCGTTCCATTTTAGCGCGTTCTGTGTCGTTGCCTGAAGCGTGAAGGTGCCTCCGGAGACCGCTGTCACAGGGAAGGCGTTATAGTTGAGTCCCAGATGGCTGGTCAAATCGTAAAGAGCCACGAGATCGCCGACCTGGAAGGTGTGGCCTGCAGCCGTGAAGATTATCTTGTTGCCTCCACCTCCATCCGCGCTGTTCGTTATGGCGTATTCATTTACTGGCTGGGTAGCGACCAGCTTGAAAAAGTCCTGTGTGGTTCCGGAGTCAGGGGTCGGAACATATTCGTAGTATTTGTCGGGTTCGAACGTGCCGTAATACGAATACCTGGGCTCGTAGGTCTTGAAGATGTTATCCCTGTGGCAATCAGCTACGTCGTTGCCGTAGTATCCGTCAAAAGCTTCGTCGAAATACGCCGGGAACTGCATGCTCCCGGAATAGTCCATGACAATGAAGACGTTGGGTCGGCTCGCGGAACCCACCACAGGGGGAATGTTGCAGGGCTGATATGCTGCGGACATAACCTCGCCAGCAAAGACTAAGCCCAAAAAAGAGAAGAGAACCAGAATAGTTGCTACCTTGGCGGACTTGATTCTGCTATTGAACATTGCTCTTCTCCTTCTTTTCCAGAACGAAAACTATAGCGGTGTCCTTTTTACGGCATACGTATATCTTTGCCTTAGGTGGAATTTCGCTAAACGAGATGGTTTGGTCTTGATAGTCCTTTACAAGAATCTTTTTGCCACTGAGATCTATCACAGTGTTTTTCTTCCGCCCGAGAAAAACCGTTATAGAAGCCTGGCCGACTTCGACCACCTCAGATGGGCCGTCAATGGAATATCCCTCTTTAGCAAGCTTCTTAACGGACCGACCAATGTAACTCAGGTCCTGCTTTTCCAGTTGGCTGCTTGTGGGTGGGGAACTGGGGGCTACTCCAGGCTCTCCGGATGGGTTCAGTGCAGAGGCCCATGCCATAGTGGTCCAAACACCTCCGAGCATGCACACGGCTGAAAGGACCGTAAAGCCGATGATGATGCAGCGGATCAAATTTCGTTGTTTATTCATGCTCATAAACATTCCTCCTTAGACGGCAGCAGGCTTCTCACACAGCTCTGCCGTTCAACTGCACGAAACATGAGTTGACACAGAGCCTCTCCGCAGCTAGTCTGTTTAATGCTCTAACCCGGGATTAACCGGAGCTTGTGGATTCCCACCAAACAAGTTATGAAGCGGGTTTCCCCCTTGTTGGGCGGCAACGGCGACACTTGTTAGCGGAATCGTGCAATTTTCATACCTCGCCTGCCATCTCCTTTTGCGAGTGGCATGTCTTGAAATCCCGCTGCTTCTTGAGAAAGGGGCAAGGATCAATATCTGACTTTTTTTGTCATGCCGAGCCCCAATAAACGATAACTATCTGTTATTGGATAGTAAAGTCGGTATTTTGTGGTAAAACGGACTGTAAACCAAGTGGACGGCTATTAAAAAGATTTATATTCGTACCAACTGATATCGATTCGTCATAAAGTGCATATCTTCGCTGGCGAGGCGGCATGCCCTCTTCGGTTCGGACACACCACCTGCTTTATGCAACGAGCCGCGAATACAATTCGCTTTTCAACCCAAATTGAGCGATTTTTTGGAGAAATTTGCGGGGAACTTCTTTCAAGAAGTTCCTCTCCGATTCTTTCTTGTTTGAATGCGAACTGGTATCAGAAGCAGCGGATCCTTAACTTTTTGAGAAAGTTGTTGACAAAATTCTGCTCATGCCTTAGGCTCGCACTCAAGGTGGAACTCCATGATTCCGATATGCAACCTTAACAATTGGTGGTGGCGCTGGAATATAAAACACTGGAGGTCTGCCTGCGCTTAGCACCGGAATAATAACATCCTGAAATAAAGTTTCCGAACCGAAAAAAGGCCATGGGCAGACAACCCGTGGCCTTTTCGCGTTTATGGACCGAAATCCCAGGACAACGACCTCGAAAGGCCAGGAAAACATGATTAGACCCGATTATACGGACTTCGAACGACTCAGCTCTCAGGGGAATCTTATCCCCATGTTCGTGGACATACCCGGCGATCTGAACACGCCGGTATCCGCCTTCATGAAAATAGACGACGGACAGACTTCCTTCCTTCTTGAAAGCGTGGAGGGCGGCGAGCGATGGGCAAGGTATTCCTGTCTGGGCTCTGAGCCGCGGATGGTAATCAGGTCAAGGAACGGCCGGAACGAAATCGTCGAGAACGGCCAAGTGACTGATTCAGGATTGCCGGGAGATCCAACACTGACAATAAAGGAGCTTTTGAGTAGATTCCGGCCGGTAGGTATTCCGGGACTTCCGGACTTTTTCGGTGGGGCAGTGGGGTTCCTGGGATACGATGTGGTCAGGCACTTCGAGAACATTCCGGACATGGGTAAACCTGATCCGGGATTCTATGACGCGGTCTTCATGATCACCCGCGATATGGTCATGTTCGACAACTTTGCCCACAGAATCTTTCTGATTACTACAATAAGCCCCGAGGAATACCCCTCAGTCAAGGCGGCCTATTCTGAAGGAGTGAATAGGCTGCGTAAGCTTCAAGACCGACTGGACGGACCATTGCCGGCGTCCGTACGCGCAAAACCATCCTCCAACGGCCAAGTCTTCGAGTCAAACATGTCGGAGAGCAAATTCCAGGAAATGGTGCTCCATGCCAAGAGCCACATAAGGGCCGGGGACATCATTCAAGTGGTGCTGTCGCAGAGATTTCAGGGAGAAATAGGCTGCGACGGTCTGGACGTGTACAGAGGTCTGCGAATGATCAATCCCTCACCTTACATGTTCTTCCTGAGATTGGGAGACGAAGTCCTGGCTGGTTCGTCCCCGGAAGTTATGGTTCGACTCAGGAGAGACGAGGCAGTGGTCCGCCCTATAGCGGGGACGCGGCCCAGGGGAGATACCCCGGAGAGAGACAGCGAACTGGAACAGGAACTCCTCAATGACACCAAAGAATTGGCCGAGCACGTGATGCTGGTGGACCTTGCCAGGAACGACCTGGGGCGAATAGCCCAGCCTGGCAGCGTACTCGTGGATGAGTTCAAAATCGTGGAACGGTATTCACACGTAATGCACATGGTCAGCAACGTGAGGGCCACGATCGCAGAGGGGTTCGACGCGTTCGACGTGCTCCGGGCAACGTTTCCTGCTGGAACCCTTTCAGGTGCACCGAAGATTCGGGCCATGGAAATCATCGAAGACCTGGAACCGGACCATAGAGGTCCATACGGCGGATGTGTCGGATACTTCTCGTATTCCGGGTCCATGGATATGGGAATAACCATACGAACAGTGATGATGAAAGGAACTAGAGCCTATTTTCAGGCGGGTGCGGGCATTGTGGCCGATTCCGTCCCGGAAATGGAATACAGAGAAACCCTGAAGAAAGCCGAAGCTATGAAAAAGGCACTGAAAACAGCGGCAAACCTAAACGGGAGGCTCAAATGATCCTGGTAATAGACAATTACGATTCGTTCACGTTCAATCTCGTTCAATATTTTCAAGAGCTTGGACAACAGGTGCTAGTCATAAGAAATGATCGCATCTCTGTAGATGAGATAGTCGGGCTGAATCCCGACGCGATCGTGATTTCTCCAGGTCCCGGAGGACCCGAAGACGCGGGTGTTTCCATGCAGACCATTCTGAGCCTCGGCGACCGTATTCCGATACTCGGGGTTTGTCTTGGTCATCAGGCCATTGCCGCGGCTTTCGGCGGCAAGGTTGTCCGAGCGGGTCGGCTCATGCACGGGAAGACCTCGCCCATCTTCACGAACGGCAGCGGCATCTTCGCAGGCATGGAGATTCCTTTTCAGGCATGCCGATACCACAGCCTGATAGTGGACTTGGGTAGCCTACCCGAATGCCTTGAGGTCACCGCTTGTACGGACGAGGAAGAGATAATGGGAATTAGGCACAAGGATTTGCCCATTGAAGGAGTCCAGTTTCATCCGGAATCCATTCTTACGCCGGAAGGAAAACGCATTCTCATGAACTTTCTGGACATGACCAGAGATTTCCATCAGGCCAAAGAAACCATATCCGCCAACTGAGTTACCCGAGGAAGCTCCTCGTGGCCAAGAAATACCATTGGAGGCAAGAAAATGCTTAAGGAAGCCATCAAGAAAGCCACTTCCAGACAAAACCTGACTCAGGCGGAATCCGAAGCCGCAATGAAAGAGATAATGGACGGCAGGGCCACAGGCGCTCAGATAGGATGCTATCTCACGGCCTTGAAAATGAAAGGCGAAACCGTGCAAGAAATCACCGGCGCGGCAAAGGTCATGCGGAGCAAAGCGCTCCAGGTGAACCTGGGCCACAACGGAGCCCCTCTTATCGACACGTGCGGTACCGGAGGAGACGGGGCAGGGACATTCAATATTTCCACAACCGTGGCCTTCATTCTTGCCGGAGCCGGCGTGCGGGTGGCCAAGCACGGCAACCGGTCCGTATCAAGCTCATGCGGTAGCGCTGACGTGCTCAGGGAATTGGGCGCAAACCTGGAACAGACCCCTGAAGCAGTTGGACAATGCATCAGGGAAACTGGATTCGGCTTTCTGTTTGCGCCAATGTTCCACGTAGCCATGAAGCATGCGGCAGGTCCCAGACAAGAGATGGGAATCCGCACTCTGTTTAACGTCTTGGGACCGCTGACCAACCCGGCTGGAGCCTCCTGCCAGTTACTTGGGGTTTACGACTCCGATTTGACCGAACCCATTGCATGTGCTCTTCAGGGGCTCGGGATAAGATCTGCAATGGTGGTGCACGGCATGGACGGACTCGACGAGATTTCTTTGTCCTCGCCCACAAAAATCTCCCGGCTGAGTGGCGACACCGTTTCCACGAGCTATTTCGACCCAGGTGAAGTTGGAATGGCAAAATGCGATCTGCAAGCGGTGAAAGGAGGCACGGCAAAAGAAAACGCAGCTCATCTCCTGCATGTGCTCGAAGGTAAGCCTGGGCCCAGGAGAGACATAGCACTGGTCAACGCAGCCGCGGCTCTTATGGTGGCGGATAGAGTGGAAGATATGACTGGCGGACTTCAGCTCGCAGCAGAATCCGTGGATTCAGGCGCTGCCAGGCAGAAGCTCGGCGAATTCCTTAGCTTTCGGGGCGCGTGATGGGTGGAATCCTAGAAAAAATAGCGAAGGTCCGCCTGCAACGATTGGCCCTGGAAAAGCTTGCCGTGTGCCACGCCGCGATAGAAGAGAAGGCCTGCAACGCCCTGCCTGCTCATGATTTTTCCGCCGCTTTTTCCGGACCCGGCATTCACGTTATAGCCGAGATCAAGAAGGCGTCTCCCTCCAAGGGAATTCTGAAAGCGGATCTGGACCCGGTCGCGATGGCACGATCGTACGAACAGGGTGGAGCATCGGCTGTTTCAGTCCTGACAGAAGAAGACCATTTTCAGGGAAGCATTTCTGTTCTGGGGGAAGTCAGAGGCGCCGCGTCGCTGCCCATACTTCGCAAGGACTTTATCCTGGACCCTTATCAGGTTCTGGAAGCAAGAGCCGCTGGCGCGGATTCGTTCCTGTTGATAGCCGGGCTGCTTGATCTCAGTGACTTGCGTATGCTGACGCAGCTGGGCCGCGATTACGGAATGGAGCCTCTTGTGGAAGTTCACGACGAGCCTCAATTGAAAACTGCTTTGGATGCAGGCGCAAAGTTGATCGGGATCAACAACCGGGATTTGAAGACGTTTCACACGGACCTGAATGTCTCGACACGCCTTGCAAAACTGATCCCCAACGATCGTATCATCGTTTCCGAGAGCGGGATAAAAAATCGTGCAGACATACTTCACCTGGCGGACCATGGAGTCCGGGGATTCTTGATCGGAGAAAGTCTCGTGATCTCCGATGACCCGGTGGCAAAGCTGCAGGAGCTGATTCATGGCTGATACCGTTCGCGTCAAAATTTGCGGAATTACTCGGATCCAAGATGCAGGTGCAGCGGTTGCCGCTGGCGCCCATGCCCTGGGATTCGTGTTTTACGAACGAAGCCCAAGATACATCACCCCAGAGAGCGCTGGAGCCATAGTCAATACCCTGCCGCCATTCGTGACAAGCGTAGGGGTGTTCGTGAACGCCAGTCGTGAGCAAGTTGAAGAAATCGCCTCGATATCAGGCATTCAAGCAATCCAACTACACGGAGACGAAAAACCCGAGGACTGTCTGGGTTATTGCCGCCCCGTCATAAAGGCATTCCGCGTGAAGGCGATGTCAGACCTTTTGCTAATGAGCGAATTTCGCACCTCGGGGACCCTAATTGATGCCGCTATTCCAGGTCAATGGGGCGGTACCGGACAGGTTTTGGATTGGAATTCTGCCGCTGAATTCTTGGACCGAGACGACAAGGATCTGAGAAGGCGCTTGATTTTGGCCGGAGGACTCAACCCGGAAAATATAGGTAACGCAATCCGAATCGTAAGGCCATTCGCTGTGGATGTTTCATCCGGGGTGGAGGATCAGCCCGGCATAAAAAACGATACAAAAATAAAGGAGCTTATGCATGCTGTGCACAACACGGTCAGCGCCGACGGTGCGGCCTGATTCTAAAGGATACTATGGAGAATTCGGCGGACGTTTTGTTCCGGAAATCCTTATAACGCCTCTGCTGGAATTGGAGGAGGCCTTTCTTGGAATATCCGACTCGCCGGAATTCATGAAGGAACTGGACTTATTGTTGGAAACTTACGCCGGCCGCGAGACGCCTCTGTTTTACGCAGCCCGATTTTCAGAAAAATTCGGCGGAGGGAAACTCTATCTCAAGAGAGAAGATTTGCTGCATACAGGTGCTCACAAAATAAACAACACGTTGGGGCAAGGGCTACTCGCACGACGCATGGGAAAGCGTAAAATCATTGCTGAAACAGGCGCAGGTCAGCACGGTGTGGCAACTGCAGCAGCCGCAGCTCTCATGGGGTTGGAATGCAAGGTCTTCATGGGCGAAGAGGACATTCGCAGGCAGGCCCCGAACGTTTTCCGCATGAAACTTATGGGCGCCGAAGTAATTCCCGTGTCTGCCGGAACCGCTACGCTCAAGGACGCCATGAGTGAGGCTATGCGCCACTGGGCCACTCATATAAGCGACACGTTCTACGTGATCGGTTCAGTTGCCGGACCTCATCCCTACCCGTTAATGGTGAAGCGATTCCAGGCCGTTATCGGGCATGAAACTCGTCGGCAGATACTCATAGCAGAGGGAAGGCTACCCGATAAAGTCATCGCGTGCGTTGGCGGAGGAAGCAATTCTGCGGGCATTTTCCACGCGTTTCTGGGCGACTCCGGGGTGGACCTGATCGGAGTGGAGGCCGGCGGCCTGGGAATTGACTCCGGTAAGCACGGAGCCACCCTCTGCGCAGGCGAGCCCGGCGTATTTCACGGCTCCAGGTCCTATGTGCTGCAGGACGAGCACGGCCAGATCAAGGAGGCTCACTCAATATCGGCAGGTCTGGATTATCCGGGAGTCGGACCGGAACACGCTTTCCTGGCCGCTACAGGAAGGGTCAATTACGTTCCTGTGAACGATGACGAAGCGCTGGAGGCCTTCTCAATCCTGTGCAAGACGGAAGGAATAATCCCTGCGCTGGAATCTTCGCACGCTCTTGCCCAGGCCATGAAAGAGCTGCCTCGCATGGCTCCGGAGGATATTTGCATAGTCAATCTCTCCGGGAGAGGTGACAAGGACATGCCTATTATCGAAAAAGCACTGGCAGGAATATAGAATGGAACAGATAGCAAACGCATTCAAGAGACTCAAGGAAGATGGTAAAGCAGCGTTCGTACCTTTTTCAGTGGCTGGATTTCCCAGTCGCGAACGGTCGCTGGAGGTTTTTCTAAAACTCGCGGAATTCGGCGACGTGCTGGAGTTCGGGTTCCCATTTTCGGACCCAATAGCCGACGGCCCGGTGATTCAACTAGCTGCAGGCGAAGCGATTCGCAACGGCCTTACCATGGATGTTGCATTCGAAATGATAAGCGAAATCCGGGATCACAGCGATACTCCCATAGTCTTCTTCAGCTACTTCAACCCGATACATAAGTACGGAGCAGAAAGATTCGCGGAACGTGCCCACGAATCCGGAGTCAACGGTGTGCTTGTGGTGGACTTGCCGCTGGAGGAGTCGAGTTGGTTGAAGCCTGCGACAGATGCTGCGGGCCTTGCATGGATCAATCTGGCTACTCCCACCACTCCGGGACCGCGAATCGAACGCATGAACAGCGACGGCTCGGGATTTCTGTACTATGTTTCAAGAACCGGAGTAACCGGCGCAGATGGGGGGCTCCCCCCGGATCTGGCCCTGAAGTGCGAGAGGCTAAGGCAGGTCTCGCGTTTTCCGGTTGCGGTGGGTTTCGGCATCTCCACCCCGGCAGATGCAAGGGCTCTGAAAGAGCACGTGGACGGAATAGTCGTGGGAAGCGCAATACTGTCTCTGATCCAAAAGGGTTGTTCTTCTGATGAGCTGGATCAGTGGCTAGACAACATGGCTGAAGCAGTGCATTGATTTGCGCTCTGTTTCGCTCGCTTCTTCGCTTCCAAAACAAGCGGAGAGGCAGGCGAATCAAACTATTGGGTTGAAGTCCGGGAGTATTGTCGGAGCTCAGAGAAAAGCATCAGGATAATCTGTCGCTATTTGGGTGAGGGAAGGGTTTTCTGGCATTTTTGCGAGTCTCAGAAACCCTTTCTTTTTTCACACCGAGTGTGCCCTTTTGCTAAAAGCCTTGCCAAGACGAATTGCTGGAATTTCAATGTAATTCCAAGTCAACCACGACAGAGCAGCGGAAAGTGCGATCACGGAGCAAGACGTGGCGACAAAACTAAGGAAAGGACTCTCGTAAGTAATTTCGGCGCACGCGAGATCTCTGAGTGCGGTCAAGGTGGAGATCACAAACCAGTGCCATATGTAACAACTGTAGCTCAACTGACCAAGTTTCTCGGTGAAAACATTCACAAAAAACCGCATCGGGTTGCATGCTAAACCGGCTGCAAGCCCGGCAAACGCGATCCCGATGGTCCAGTGGCGTGGAAAAAGCCAAACCCTGCCACCACTCGCTAGGAAAACCAATAAAGACAGCGAAACTGAAATTAGCATGACCCCCAGGAAAGAAGCATTAGCGAAAGACCGATCTGAGAGCCATCTGTAAAACTGAAAGAGAATAATCCCGAGGCAGAAAAAAGGCAACTGCGCGGGGAACCACATATAGAGGTAATTTTGCCAGAGGTAGACCGGGCTAATGGGCTGAATACCTTTTAGAATTAGATATGCGGAGGCGGCCGCGACCATTGACAAAGCTGTCAGCACGCAGGCCCGCCACATCGTTGACGCATGCACAAACAAGAATGGAAAAACAGCATAGAATGTGAACTCAACTGTAATCGTCCATCCTCCAGGCACTAAGCTGTTGATCCAAAATGGATTGAATCCGTGGAAGAAAATGAGGTTCGCAAATACATGTGCTGCTGAAACTCTTTCAGATCCCCCCGACCACCACAAGTACTTTTCAACGATCGGGCTCCAGATGCCATCTTTGGAGGAGAATATATATATAACCAAACAGATTACGATGGCCACGTAATACATAGGAGCGATTCTCAAAAATCGTCTGATAAAGAAAGGTCGCCACGAACCATTATCTTTGTGTAAATAGTACGTGACCCAGCAAAGCGTGAAGGCACTCACTAAATAGAAAAGTTGAACACCGAATGCTCCGAATGCTAAATACTCGCGGCCCGGCCATATTCCCGGCACAGTCTGGGCACAGTGCACCGCCATGACCCCCAGTATCGCCCATCCCCGAAGCGCATCGACAAAAGCGAGTCGGTGCGTTTGCATCTCAGGCCGCTTCATTTGCTCAAGTTGTTCTCCCAACGCTCCCTATACCTTCTTTCTAACCTTTCACTACTCCCATGGGGTGTATTTTCGCCACTTTCCTTGCAAGTCCGGCCCGTTGGACCACGTCAACAACCAGGCTCACGTCCTTGTATGCTTCGGGGAATTCTTCCCGCAGGGTTTTTCTTCCGACCCATCGCGGGTAAACGTTCTCATCCTGGAGTTCGCGCTCGATGGATCTGCCCTTTGTTTGTCTCAGAGCCTCGTGCCTGGAGAGGATGCGGCCCGCTCCATGACACGCGGAACCAAAAGTTTCCTTCATCGCGCCTTCTTCACCTGCCAGAACGTATGACGCCCGTCCCATATCTCCAGGTATCAGAACCGGTTGGCCTGTGTGTCTGTAAATGGCTGGAAGCGCGGGGTGATTCGCGGGAAATGAGCGAGTCGCTCCTTTTCTATGGACAATGACTTTTTTTTGTTTGCCGTTCACATCGTGAGTCTCAAATTTGGCGATGTTGTGGCAGACGTCGTATAGCAACCGGAATTTCAATTCTCGGGGGGAGATTCCAATGGCTTCTTCCCAAGTCGTTTTTGCCAGGTGCATCAATATCTGCCTATTGGCAAATGCAAAGTTTGCAGCGCAGGCCATAGCAGCCAAATACTCTCTGGCCAGGGACGTGTTCAGGCGGGTACACGCAAGCTGCCTGTCCGGGAGCTCGATTCTCTCTTCTCTTACCGATTTGACCATGCGAGCCAGGAACTCATCACATACCTGGTAGCCGAATCCCCTGGAACCGCTGTGAACCATGACCGTGACCTGGCCCTTGAATATGCCCCATTCTGCCGCAGTCTTTTCGTCAAAGATCTGCTCGATGAAACCGATTTCAAGAAAATGGTTTCCAGATCCGAGTGTCCCTAACTGGTCCTTGCCTCTCTCGAACGCGCGGTCACTCACTACTGAGGGGTCTGCTCCGTCCAGCGCCCCTCGTTCTTCGATGCGTTCCAAGTCCGATTCTTCACCCATTCCCTGTCGCACGGCCCAAGCGGCCCCCAGCTTCAGCATTTTAGACATTTCGTTCTTGTTCAAATGGATTCCACCCCTTGATCCCAGACCGCTTGGAATCTTTACGAAAAGGAAGTCGATGACTTTTCGGATTCTTGGGAAAATTGTCTCCCTGTCCATTCCGGTCAGGGCCAATCGTACCCCGCAATTTATGTCATACCCGACTCCGCCCGGAGAGACTACACCTTCTTCCAAATCAAAAGCCGCTACACCCCCAATCGGAAAGCCGTACCCCCAATGCACGTCCGGCATGGCCAGCGAATGCCCTATTATGCCCGGCAGGTGAGCGACGTTGTAAACCTGCTCGGCACTCTGATCCTTTTCAATATCCGGCAGTGTGGTTGTATCCGTGTATATCAGGCCCGGGACACGCATTCCGCCGGTCCTGGGGATTTTCCACCGAACTTCGTCGACCTGTACTAATTTGAAGGGCCTATCTGATGGCATGTCACCGCTCCTGCTTTCACATCATGGGGCAAGCGGACCGACTACAGCGCGTGCCAAAAGTCCTCTCTCAATCGAGAACCCGCCACCTCTTTTTCAGATGGGGCGCAAAACGCAGGACACTCGCTCCACGTCCTTACATTAAGGCATACGACTAGAATTGAAAAGGCAAAGGGAGAGGCGCACCCGTAGCTTCAGCAGGGCCCAGACGAGCTTTTGACATATCCAACAGCAAGAAAAACCAGAACCATGAACGCCGCAAAAGCTCCGACCCACGGAAGTTCCGAAGAATGATAGGAGTACAAGGAAACCGCGTACAAAGACGCAAAAACCTCCAGGTAAAAGACCCTCCTGAAAGCGGGACTTGAAAATAAGGGCTTTGCAGGAACCCGTTCTCTGATTCCTGGCCATATGAACCGATCCAAAGTGATGAACATTAGAGTGGCGCACATCATTCCGCCCAACACGTCCGCGGGAAAATGGGCGCCCACGAATATCCGTGACACACCTATCAACACAGCTATCAGAATCGCTCCGGCTGATGCGCCTCTGGTGGAGCTGAACTTCGCGAGCGTGAGGCCAGCGGACATTGCCGCGGCCGAATGACCTGAAGGAAAAGATCCGCTCCTCAAAATGGGCCCTACCACATGCACGGTGTCTAAAACTACAACCGGCCTGAAGACCGGAAAGCATATCTTAATTATGTGGATCAAAAGGGAGGACAATAACAGCAGCATTATCCCGAACAGCGCCACCCTGGGGTTGACCAATAGAAAGGCCCCAAGGAAAATCACCAACAAAAAACCGTCGCCCAGAGTTGTGAAAGCCAACCATAACATGTCAGTTTCAGGGGTGTGCAGTCCATTGATGATAATGAACAGTGGGTGATTGAACCACATAACCGGACCCAACGCCAAGCCCATCAGCAGGAAAGCTCCGGCAGCGAAGAAAAAACCCCTTGAATGCTCGTCGTCATACCAATTTGCTTTCAAATCAATAAGATTGGGGGAACCTTCTTTGGCAAAGAAGGTTCCCCCAGACCCCTTCCAAGAAACTCCAACACTGGCCGGAATCCATATTTCTCGCTGAGAAATGTGGATTCCGGCGAATGCTAGAAGTTCTTGAGGTGGGGTTCGGGGAGGAACTTCTTTCAAGAAGGTCCTCCCCGATTCTTCCCTGTTTGAACGCGAACCGATATCAGATATCGAAAACAACTTTTGCGGAATATCCCCAATCCTGAGCTTGCACGGTCAGCCCGTGGTACGTGACTCCCTTGATCTCAACTTCGGGCTGGCAATTCTCAGGTGGCGGGCCATATACCAGTTTTCCTGTCAGTTGTTTCTCTGTTACTTCTAAAATCTCCACGCGTGCTAAAACGAGCCCCGCGGTCTGATACTGGAACACAATTTCACGAAGCCAGCCTACGAGAAGTTCCTCAGTGGTATCTTCCCGGAGAGAAATGGCCGACTCTGTTTGCGGGGCAACCGATGTACCAGGAAGCAGTATGTCCATAAGTCCGAGGGCCGCATTTTCGAAAAGCTCAGCCAGTGTGTGCCCGCGGACCTCCATTCTGATGTCCGCTGTATGGTCCAGAAGTGTCCATCCTGACTCAGGACTCTTCATCGGATTCTTCATCCGTTTCAAGAGCTTCTTCGGAATCGTCGAGATCGGTCTCCATTTCCATTTCAGACGCTATCTCAGAGTCTATCTCATCGGGGTCTTTATCCTCGTCTTCAGAGGTCTCGGCTCGCGCAACGTCCACAACGTGCTCGCCTTGGTCCATTCTGACCAGAGTTCTGCCCATAGTGTTTCGACCGATTACAGATATTTGCTCCATGCGGAGCCTTATTATTCTGCCTCCGGAAGTCAGAATCAGCAGATGGTCCGAATCTCCCACAACTTGGATTCCCACCACGTCACCGAGTTTTGCGGTGTTCTTGATAGTTATAACGCCTAAGCCGCCCCGGTGCTTCGGTGGGTATTCTTTCAGCGAGGTCCGTTTCCCGAATCCGCTGCGAGTTATCGTAAGGAGAGTGCCAGTGTCATCGGAAATCACCTCCATGCCCATGACAACATCGTCGCGCTTCAGCCTTATTCCAGTGACCCCTCTTGCCTGCCTGCCCATGGCTCTCACTTGGCTTTCGTGGAATCGTGTGGCCAGCCCTTTGGTTGTAGCTAAGAGAATGTGGTTTTCGCCAGTTGTGAAATTTACGTCTATCAGCTCATCGTCCGGGTCTATTGTCAGCGCGATCAGCCCGGATAGTCTGGGTCTTGAAAACTCCGCTATCAAGGTTTTCTTGACTTTTCCCTTCTTGGAGACCATCACTACGTAACCGTCGGTGCTGAGTTCCTGGACCGGAAGTATTTTTCGTATCTTTTCCCCTTCATCAAGCCTCAGCAGATTGATAATAGCCTTGCCCCTCGCGTAAGGGGATTCTTCCGGAAGCTGAAACACTCTCATCCAGTGGACCCGGCCCCGGTTGGAAAAACAGAGAAGCACGTCGTGGGAAGAAGCATAGAGTATCTGATTCACCACGTCGTCCCCTGCCACCTTTGTGCCGATTCGCCCTTTTCCTCCGGGCCGCTGTGTCTTATAAAGGTTCGCAGGAACCCTCTTCACGTATCCCTTGCTTGAGAAGGTGACGACCATGTCGCCCCTGGGGATCAGGTCCTCGTCCAGCATATCCGAGTGATCTTCTACTATTTCCGAGCGCCGAGCGTCACCGAATTGCTCCTTGACCTGTTTCAGCTCGGTGACGATGATATCCATTATTTTCTGTTCGGACGCGAGTATTCCTTCGAGTTCCGCCATCTTGGCGAGCACCTCTTGGAGTTCCTGAAGGATTTTGTCACGCTCAAGACCGGTGAGCCTCTGGAGCCGCATGTCCAGGATCGCCTGGGCTTGCAAGGCACTGAGGCTGAATTCGTCCATGAGCGCTTGCTTGGCAGTGGCAGGATTCTCGGACCCGCGGATGACGGCAATCACCCGATCCAGGTTATCCAGAGCGATTCTAAGGCCTTCCAGTATGTGGGCCCGTTCACGGGCTCTGGCCAGTTCGTACCTGGTCCTACGAATGACCACTTCCCGCCTGAAATCGATGAAGCCTTGGAGCACCTCTTTGAGATTCATCTGCCGTGGTCGGCCGTTGTCCACACACAGAAGCTGTATCCCGAAATTGGTTTGAAGCTGAGTGTATCTGAAGAGCTGATTCAGAACCACTTCGGGGGTCTCGTCCTTTTTTAGCTCGAAGACTACTCGGATTCCTTGCCGATTGGATTCGTCTCTAATGTCCCGAATACCTGTAATTCTCTTGTCTTTTACCAGATCCGCGACATTTTCCACCATGCGGGCTTTGTTGACAAGGTATGGAATCTCTGTGACCACGATCCTTTGATAGCCCTTGCCGGCGTCTTCAATTTCGGTCCTGGCCCGCATGCGGACTGAACCTCTGCCTGTGGTGTACGCATCAATTGCCCCTCGCGTCCCTAGAATGAAGCCGGCGGTCGGAAAATCCGGAGCAGGTATGAACTGCATGAGTTCGCGGATGCTTGCATCCGGTTGGTTGATCAGGTGTATCGTCGCATCTATGGTTTCACCGAGGTTATGAGGAGGAATGTTGGTTGCCATTCCCACGGCTATGCCCTGGGAGCCTATCACAAGCAGCACCGGAAATCTTGCCGGCAGGACAAGCGGTTCTTGTTGGGTGTTGTCGTAATTCGGAGCGAAGTCCACGGTTTCTTTGTCCAGGTCTTCCAGGAGAGCCTGACAGATGCGATGCATGCGAACTTCAGTGTACCGCATGGCCGCAGCGGAGTCTCCGTCCACACTGCCGAAGTTTCCTTGTCCGTCCACAAAAAGGTAACGCATTGAGAACGGTTGAGCCATCCGCACGATGGAATCGTAAACTGCAACATCGCCATGGGGGTGATATTGACCGATGACATCACCGACAGCCCTGGCAGCCTTTCGATAGCCGCGATTCCAAAGATTTCCGGCTCTGAACATTGCGTAGAGGATTCTACGGTGAACCGGTTTCAATCCGTCCCGCAGCTCGGGCAAAGCTCGGCCTACAATTACGCTCATGGCGTAATCCAGGTACGACTTCTGGATTTCCTCTTCAATTCCTACTGTAGTTCTGTCATGAAGAACAGCCAAATGCGTTACCTCTTGGGTTCAAGACATCCATAAGAAACGGGGGGCCCTCTGTGTGGAATAAGCTTGCCCGTCCCAAACTCGGTTCCCAAAGAATTACATAACCACTCTTTTTACCACTTTTCCGAGACCATTTTCAAGGGTTGCGCCGAGTGGGGGAGGAAAGCATGATTGTCCCCCCTTGCTGAAGATAATGTCAAAATATTTTGAAGGGCTTACGACAATATAAGAAAATAGGCAACCGCTTTTTCGAGGCACCCTGGCGTGCCCCTCAGTCGGGCATCCCCGCATTGATCCATTCTGAGATCTCTTTGATTTCGTTAGGGGAAAGATACGGCCCGCCAGAAGGCATTCTTCTGTACCCGCCTATAGGGCCTCTCAGTATCCTTACGAGATTGGTCTCCTCGGCCTTGCCGTTTCCCACCTTGGCAGGATCTATGAGCTGCTTTTCGTACGGACTGCTAGAGGCTAGCTCTTCTTTGGTCTCCCAACCGATGTGTCCGTCATGAGCGCCCCTCATTCTGGGGTCGCGGCCGTTTTCGGCCTTCCATCTTTCCAGGGCGCTATCCAAAAGCTCTTTTACCCTGGGCCACCGGATTGCATTATCCATGGCAATCACCTCAATTCAAATAAGCCAACGTCGAATGGAACCTTATTTTATATTGGGCATGATTGCGAAAGCTGCCAGCCCAAACGCACCGCTCTCACGAAGGAGACCCTATGTCGCTGAGCTATCGGCCAAATAGCCCCCCTGTCAAACAGCTTTTGAATGAGCCTGCTATCTGTGCCTAGTGACTCCCACCTGTTGGTAGTACGGCTCTATAGCGCATTTCGAGCAAAAAGGTGAAATGGGACGGCAAATATTCTGTCCCCATGTGACCAGGAGGTCGTTGTATTCTATCCAGTATTCCTTCGGAAGTTTATTTCGCAGTGTGGTCTCAGTCTGCTCGGGGGTCTTGGTGCTCACGTATCCCAACCGGTTGCTAACTCTGTGAACATGGGTATCAACACATATTCCGGGAATATTGAAGCCCAGGGTTATGACCAGATTCGCCGTCTTTCTGCCCACACCCTTTAGTTTGAGCAATTCATCGAGATCGTCCGGAACCTTGCCGCCGTACTTGTCCAAAAGATCTCGGCAAACTTGTCTCAAAGTGCGGGCCTTGGTCCTGTAAAACCCCACCGGAAAGATCATCTTAGAGATATCTTCTTCGGAAAGCGCAGCAAGTTCAGCAGGCGCTGCGGCAACTGACAAGAGCCGCCGAGAAGCTTCCCGCGTTACCTGATCCTTCGTGCGCAACGAGAGGATGGTGCTCACCAGGACGTCAAAAGGATCGCGCCTCTTTCGGGAGATCTCGGTCACAATCGGAACCTCCAGGTTCCGGACCTCTCTTCTGAGTGTCTCCACTATCTTATCTATATCAGGGATCTTGGTTACGGCGACTGCTTTCAATAACGGATCCCCACTCGCTCTCTGACCAGTTCAATCGTCGGCTTTGCTATATTCCTGGCTTTTTCCGCGCCCGTGCGGAGAATCTGCTTTATTTGCTCGGGGTCGTTCATGAGCGTCTCGCGCTTTTCTCTTGGTCCGCGGAAATAATCCCACAGAATTGCCGCAAGCTCTTTCTTTATGGTCCCGTACGCGGCCCCACCTTCCAAGTACAGGCGGCGAACTTCAGCCACCCTATCCTGTGGAGCGAAATGGCGGTAAATCTGGAACAGATTGCAGGTCTCGGGGTTTTTCGGCTGGTCCACCGGGACGGAGTCCGTCATTATGCCCATGACCTTTTTTCTCAGGGTCTTTTCGTCCAAAAAGATTTCTATCGTATTGTCATAAGACTTGGACATCTTCTGCCCGTCGACGCCCGGAATTGTGGCTATTTCGTCGCTAATTTCGCCCTCAGGGATTACGAAGGTCTCGCCATAAGTGTTGTTGAATTTGATTGCTATATCCCTGGTGACCTCAATGTGCTGTTTCTGGTCTTTGCCCACCGGCACCAGGTTCGACTGATAGAGCAGGATATCCGCTGCCATCAGCACCGGGTAAGCGAAGAGTCCGTGATTAGGCGAGATTCCTTTGGCGATTTTGTCCTTGTACGAATGGCATCGTTCCAGAAGTCCCATCGGCGTGATGCAAGTAAGTATCCAAGCCAATTCAACTACTTCCGGAACATCGGATTGGACCCAGAAAACGCATCGATCCGGGTCAAGCCCCAGTGCCAGGAAATCCGCGGCAGCTTCCAAAGTGCCCCGCGAGAGCTTCTCCGAATCCGTAACGCTTGTCAGTGCGTGGAAATTCACGACAAAAACGAAGAGTTCGGAGCGGTCCATATATGAAATCATCGGCCTCATCATTCCCAGATAATTGCCGAGATGGAGTGATCCGGTGGGCTGGATGCCTGACAAAACTCTCAAGAGAGTGACTCCTTTCGCTAAACAGGCTGCGCTTCCTGCTGTCGCCACGGCTGTTGCGCAGCGCACTTGTGAGACAGGGGCATTGCTCCCCAATCGAGTAAAATGCACTAGTTTGGGTACACGGTCAACCTTTAGAGTGAAAAGAAAGTAACCCTGACAGCCCCCCCCACACAACCGAACCATTACTCAGCTCAATGGCATTTTCGTGCAAAAGAGGTTCTCTGGAAGGCTATCATGGGTTATGATGCCCTCCGCGTCTTCTCAGTCTTTTCCCCGGAATCTTGGATTCACATGGTTACACGTGATCGCATTCTGACTTGCCTCGCAGCGGCTGGGTTCCTTGTTTTTCTGTGGTACGCGGACAGCAACTTCAGCGAATATTCCATTAGAATACTTAACAACATAGCTATATTCATAGTGGTTGCGGTGAGTTACAATCTGATCAACGGAATTACGGGGCAGTTTTCGCTTCAACCAAATGCGTTCCTGGCTGTGGGCGCATACACGGCGGCAATTCTTACCTTGACCCCCGAAGAAAAGCTCCGCAGCTTTATTCTGGAGCCGCTCATTTGGCCGCTCTCCGATATAAGTCTGTCGTTTCCGGTTTCCCTGCTCGCTGCGGGTGTTGTAACCGCTCTTGTCGCGTTTCTGTTGGCTGTGCCAGTTTTTAGAGTTCGCGGGGATTATCTGGCCATAGTAACGCTCGGCTTCGGTGAGGTGCTTCAGGTAATAGCAAACAACCTCGTTCCCGTGACCAACGGTCCGTTGGGGCTCAAGGGCCTGACGCCGTACACGAATCTCTGGTGGAGCTGGGGAATCTGTATTCTCACAATATTTTGCACTGTTCGATTGGTGAACTCTTCTTACGGCCGAGCTATGAAAGCGATTCGCGAAGACGAAACTGCCGCTCAGGCGATGGGAATAGACGCTTTCCGGACCAAGACTCTTGCTTTTGTTTTCAGTGCCTTTTTCGAGGGAATTGCGGGGGGGCTCCTGGCCCACCTTATAACCACCATTTCTCCGTCTCTCTTCACTTTCATGTTAACGTTCAACCTTCTTATAATGATCGTTATCGGCGGTCTCGGGAGCACCACTGGAGCGGTGATCGGAGCCGCTCTCATAACGTGGGGCGGTGAGGTGCTGAGGTTCGTTGAAGAACCGATATCACTGTTCGGGTACTACTACGAAGGCATCCCGGGAATGCGCATGGTAATATTTTCGGCTCTGCTCATATTTGTGATGCTTTTCGCCAGGAGCGGGATAATGGGACGTAACGAATTCTCCTGGCAATCGTTGATAGACCTTGTGAACAAGGTGGTCGGCCGTTTGCGAGGAGGGGCATGAAGATCCCGCTCCTAAACGCTGAAAAGCTTTCGGTGGTGTTCGGTGGACTATCCGCGTTGAACGGGCTGGATTTTCAGATTCCCGTAGGCGAAATAGTCGGCCTCATAGGCCCCAATGGAGCAGGCAAGACCACCGCGTTCAACGCCATAACAGGCATAGCGAAAGTCACGCGTGGCAGAGTGCTCTTCGAGGGACGTGACATCACCGGATGGCCCACTTCCAAAGTTGCGAGGACCGGAATCGCCAGGACTTTTCAGAATATACGGCTTTACGAGGACCTGACCGTGATCGAAAACGTGATGGTAGCATCGCATACGTCCGTCAGGTACAGTCCAGTCGAAGCGATCCTCGGTATCGGGCGAGTCTACGCTGATGAACGCAGGATCAGGCATCGAGCTGAGTCTCTGCTGGAAACAATGGGCTTGATAGACACCGCCGGTGACAAGGCAGGATCACTTCCGTACGGCAGTCAACGAAAACTCGAAGTGGCCAGAGCCCTCGCTCTTGAACCGGCACTCCTGCTCCTGGACGAACCCGTCGCAGGTATGAATCCAAGAGAAACAATAGAATTCGGGGCACTTCTCAGGAAAATAAGAAAAGATCTCAATTTGACAATTGGGCTCATAGAACACGACATGGGTTTCGTCATGGATATTTGTACGAGAATACGGGTGATCGACCACGGGATCCCCATTGCATGGGGCACTCCCAAAGAAATCCAGAACGATCCCAAGGTAATAGCAGCGTATCTGGGCGAAGGGTGACAGGCGTTTAAGAAACCATGCTGGAAATCCGGAACTTACATGTCAAGTACGGCGGAATTCACGCTCTTAAGGGCATTTCTTTGAACGTCGAAGAAAAACGGATTGTGAGTCTCCTGGGAGCCAACGGAGCAGGAAAAAGCACGACGGTGAGAGCGGTTTCCGGCATAGTTTCAATCAGTTCGGGAGAAATAACCTTCCAGGGTTCCCCTATTTCCAGAACCCCTGCTCATGCGATCCAAAGGCTAGGACTCGTGCACATTCCCGAGGGCCGAAAGATCTTTGCTAATCTTACTGTTCGCGAAAACCTCATCATGGGGGCCTATAACAACAACCACAAAGCAGACGTTGCCAAATCCATGGGCACGGTGGTAGACGCTTTCCCTGTGCTGGCTTCCAGAATCGAACAACTGGGAGGGACTCTCTCCGGAGGCGAACAGCAGA
>JACRDE010000615.1 GCA_016212935.1 Desulfomonile tiedjei
AGGTTACATGGGGCGATGGCTTCAGTCCTTCTACAGACAGGTGCGTGGTTCATGCTACGGTTCTGCGTTTGTGGGCCTCTGGAGATGGATTCAGAGTGATCCTCGTGGAGAACGGATGGGACGACAAGACAGATGCATATTTGCCTGGACTTGGAAGGTTGACGGTGAGGCAAAACGCTACCCCTCTTTACGCGGGGGATCGCATTTCCTTCAGAACGAGTCTGAGAAAGCCGATCAACAGAGGAAATCCAGGGGAGTATGACTGGGAGACTGACTGCAGGCACAACGGCATCATCTGGCTTGCGAGCGTTGAAGGGGAGGATTCAGTTGTTGTAGCAAGCCGCGGCGCTCGATGGACCCCAAATGCGATCGTTTTCCGAGTTCGTGTCGCAATGGATCAGTTCCTGGAGCATAATTCAGGCAAGATATTAGGTACCTATAGCGAACGTTTCTCCAATTCCGGCACCCCCAAGCAGGTCAGGGGATTTCTGAAGGGAATTGTCTTGGGCGACATGGGCGGAATTGACCATGCTCTCCAGAAGAGTTTCTCGGACTCCGGATTGGCTCACGTGCTTTCCGCTTCAGGGCTCCACGTGGGGATTGTTGTCATCGTATCATTGTTCGCGATACGCGTCGCGACATACTTCGTGCCCGGTATGCTTCTGTGGATTCCGTTCAGCAAGCTCGGCGCTCTGGCAAGTATTCCGGCCATCGTTTTCTATTGTTTTCTGGTAGGGGCAAGGGTACCGGCGGTCCGTTCGGGGATTATGGGAGTGGTCATAGCGTTGGCGCTTCTTCTGGATAGGAGATGGAACTCTGCGAATTCGTTGGCATTGGCTGCCCTGATCATTTTGCTCATGAATCCGCTGTCTCTATTTACTCCGAGTTTTCAGCTTTCATTCGGAGCAATGGCAGGAATATTTGTCGTGGTTCCAGACTTCATGAAGAGTGCGAGGGCAAGAAACGGGCAAGAAGGGTCAGGTGGTCAGACAGATTCTTCCAGTTCCAGGAGGGTAACATTCTACTTGTCGCTGGTGGTTGTTACTTCAATTGCGGCCACGCTTCCCATAACACCTTTTCTTTTGCAGACGTTCCATTCGTTGCCCATGTGGACCATTCCTGCGAATCTAGTCACTGATTTTGCTTTGACGCCAGCTTTGGCTTTTGGACTCCTGGGTCCTGCAGTGGGGCTGATATTCCCCAGTGCGGGGGCATGGATTCTAGCTATTGCCGATCTGATGTCCTGGTTCATTATTGAAGTGTCCTTCTTCTTTGCTAATTTGCCTGGAAGCGTTATACGCATCCCGAACATGTACCCCGGAGAATTTCTCTTATGTTTTGTCGCTGCCCTGTTGCTGATTTGGTTCGTCAGAAATCCAGAGAAGAAGCGTTTGTGGATTCCTGCAATGAGCGGCCTGGTTTTAGTTTTGCTCATTTGCTCGCTCAGGTTCAGGCATGAAAACAATGAGTTCAAGGTGGTTTTCCTCAACGTGGGCAAAGGGGACGCATCATTTGCCAGTGCTCCGGATACACGGGGCATGTTGATTGATGGTGGTATAATGAATCAGTATTTCGACGCGGGAAAAAGCATTGTCCGACCATTTCTTGATTGGGCCGGAGTGCAATCACTTGACCGCGTGCTCATAAGCCACCCTCAGATGGACCACATGGGAGGGGTCCTCCACGTTGTCGAGCGAGTCGGCGTAGCCGGAATACTTTGGAATCCGATCGGAAAAGCACCCCCCCATCTCCGGTCCATTTTCAATCTCGCGGGTCAAGACAAGGTTTTTGAGGTGCACAGGAACATCAGGCCGTTGAAGCTTGGCAACGCGGTTGTCACTTTTCTCGGCAAGCCCTGGTCTGGTGAGGATAGGCCTTCCGGAAGAGATGTTAACAATGCCTCAGTGGTTGCAAGAATCGACTACGGGAATGCTTCATTCCTTTTCACCGGAGATCTGGAACGTGGTGGTGAAGAAGAGCTGCTCGCGTCAGGTCTCCCTGTTTCTGCTACCGTGTTGAAAGTGGCGCATCATGGCGGAGATACTTCCTCGTCCATGAGTTTCTTGAAGGCTGTCAGTCCGAGGATTGCCGTAATTTCCGCGGATTATCCCTCCACAGTGCGCGTACCCAACCCGATGGTACTCGAAAGATTACGGTCCGTGGGCGCAGACGTTTTCATTACGGGAAGAGACGGAGCAATAACCGTAGAAACCGACGGAAGCACCATTTACGTCACCACCGGCCGTCAGTACGGTGATGGCCCCCGGATGGTTCGCAAGGCATACAGATAGTCTCAGGCGAACACTAAGAGAGCTCCGCCCTTCAACCTCCGGCACAAATCTCAGAGGCCGAAATGCTGAGAACAGCTTCCAGCGCTGATATTCAGATGACGGGCGGTTTTGAGGAGGCGTATTTGCTTGACGTGTGGTCACAGCGACTATAGTACTGTCTATGGATTACTTTTTTTAACAAAACCAGCAACAGGCACTCTTGTTGTCCCACACTTGTCGTATTTGAAGCCGTGCTGGAACACGTTCGCATACGGAGCCGCCAGATGTCCGAAAATCAAGGTTTGATCAAAATATTCGAATACGCCTTGAACCAGGAAAAAACAGGGATGAGCTTTTTTCAGAACTCCCTGGAGCGCATGGGAATGGGCTCGGCCATGACCGCGTTCAAGCGATTGATCGAAGAAGAAAAACGGCACATCGAATTCATCTCGGGGATCCTGGAGGATCTCCATCGTAGCGGTGAAATCGAACTCAAAATCGCGCAGGGAGCCGATCTTGACCCCGTAGACTACTTTGACGACCGTGCTCGCTCCGAGTTTCTGCAGCAATGCGTCGAGGGCTCGATGATACCGGATGTGACTGTATTCAATACAGCGTGGCTTATTGAGAAAGATCTTAGTGAGTTCTATGGCCGAATGGCGGAAAAGACAGACGGCAAAGCGAAACAGGCACTTCAGATGCTTGCGGAATGGGAACACGAGCACGAAAAGTTCTTCCGTCAGTACAGGGACAAGCTGTCCGAAGTGTACGCCAATATGCCCTGGGGTGGTTGATTTAGTCAGACGACTCGTGGTGAATTAATGCCGGCGGCTACAAGTTTCAGGTTTCGTGAAGCCTCAGCGCGCTCCTACACGTTCGCCCGGACTTAGGATCAGGGTTTCTGGAACAATGAATTTCGAAGCTTCGATCAACTTGTGGAAGGGCATGGGACCTCTCTTCTCAAGAAGGTCGGATAAACTGCAAGAATGAGGATGGTAATGACGGAACACGCGTGGGAATTCCATCGCCGTACCACTTACGATCGGGCCAAGATGGCCGGACATCAGCTTGACCAAGCTAGCCAGCCTGACGTATTCAAGATCTATCCAGGCTTGGAGACGATCTCACTCCCGAGAGTCACAAACGGTCCCGAGCCTTGTTTGTCTGATCTGCTTGGGGAGACTTTTCAGCCCGACCCAAATTTTGAGATGGATCTCGACAAGTTGTCTCGAGCCCTGTTTCTTACACATGCTCTGACAGCCAAGGCCCGTTACGGAGGAACTGATTTCTATTACCGTAGTGTGGCTTCCGCTGGCGCGCTTTATCCATGCGAGCTTTACGTGGGAGCGTTAAACATTGCCGGCTTGGCAAACGGTATCTACCATCACGCTGTCGGGCTCCAGGCGCTTACGGTTCTGGGAAAGGGGGGCATTCTTTCGCATCTCTGTCAGGGATTACAAATCGCGGAAGAGACCCATCCGGCCGCGGTATTCTTCATCACGGCCATCTTCTATAGAAGTGCATGGAAATACAGAGCGCGAGCCTACCGCTATCACCTTCTCGACTCGGGTCACATGGTCGAGAATTTGAGTTTGGCGCTAAAGGCAGTCGGGGCCCCTTACACCTTCTATTATGATTTTGACGACAGTGTATTGAACAATTTGCTCGGGCTCGACCCCAAACGGGAAGTTTGTCTGGCAGTCGCTTGTGCCCGAGGAAAGCAATTTGCGGTGGACACTACCACGCCTGAGGTGAAGCTTTATCCCGATCTGCCTCGAGCAAGCAAGGTTACGCAAGCGGAGACGGATCTTCCTTCCATCAGGAAAATGCACAGGCTATCCACTCCACTCGTGGAAACAATGGACCAGCCTGAGATGAACGAACACCTTGGAGTTGGCCCTTCCGAGTCATTCAAAATCGCCCTTCCGGAAAAATGGCCTGAACTCTTGAACTACCCTGAAGCTGTCTTCAGGCGCCGCTCAATGCGCAATTTCGTTGACACGGAACTCAAGACCGGGGCGTTTGAGGCATTCATAAAGATGCTATGCTCAGGTGACAGGTCTCGTGAAGACGCCCAGTCATTTCACAGCAATTCCATTGCCGTGGGTTTTCTCGCAAGGGAATCATCCGGATTGGAACCGGGATTTTACTTGTTATACCGCAAAACCGGAGCGATTGCCCTCGCAGCCCCCGGTTCTTTCACGGAGCAAATGGCTCGGGTCTGCTTGGACCAAAGTTGGCTGGCAAATTGTGCTGTCCATTTCCTATTCATGACCAATCTTAGGGTCCTTGAGCAGACACGCGGACCGAGGGGTTACAGGCATGCTCTGCTCGCGGCTGGAAGACTCGGACAGCGTATATACATAGGCGCAGCTTCCATGAAGATAGGCTGCTGCGGGATCGGGGCTTTCTACGACGATGAGGCAGCGAAAATGTTGGGACTGAATCCTGCATCGAGACTTCTGTATCTGGTTGGGGTGGGCCCTGTAAAGAAATGGGTGACCACATGATCAATCATTCACGTACGCTGGCAACGATACTCCACAACATGTCATTGTGCGCGCGGCGAAGCAATCTCAGGCGATCAATCGCTTAGATTGCCTTTGGTCTTAGATCGTGGCGATGACAACCGACATTCGTCAGTTGCCCTGAATGACTGAAAGAATACCAACAAAGATAATGTCGGGCATAGCCAAATTACTGAAAAGGGGGAAGCCAACATGTTTGAAAAATTGAAGAAGTACTTTACTCCAGCGGAATCCATAACCGCCGACGAGGCCAGAGATTACATGAACTCTCACGCGGAAGGCACTTTCACGCTGCTCGATGTGCGTCAGCACAGCGAGTACGAAAAGGCTCACATTCCAGGGGCAAAGCTCATGCCAATAACACAGTTGTCCGACTCCATAGACCGACTGGATCCGGAAGAACCAGTCATCGCCTATTGAGCCGTGGGAGGGAGGAGCCGCGTCGCGGCTCAAATGTTGGTCGGGCGAGGGTTCAAGAAAGTCTACAATCTGCAAGGTGGCATTCAAGGGTGGAACGGTCTTGAAGCGGAAGGGCCGGTCGAACTCAACATGGATATGATCTCAGGCGATGAAACACCGTCCGAAATCATAAAGCTCGCTTATGCTATGGAACAAAGCCTGGGAGAATTCTACCGCGTCGCCAAAACCAAGACCAAAGACGACTCTGTTGTGGGTCTTCTGGATAGACTTGCTTCAATAGAAGAGAAACACAAACAATACCTGCTCGAACTGTATAACGAACTTGGAGCCACGCCGGCCTCAGTGGAATCGTTCGACGATCAAGCGGCTGAACAAATCATGGAGGGCGGGTTTCGCACCAATGAATTCATGAGACGCAACGAGAGATTCCTGTCTGACGTCCGGCTCTTGCTGGATCTCGCCATGATGCTGGAAGCTCAGGCCCTGGATCTGTATCTGCGTTTCGCGGACAAGACCGAAAATGAACGGACAAAAAGCGTTCTTCACAGAATAGGTGACGAAGAAAAAACGCACTTGATCGCTTTGGGTAAATTGAGAGACCAACATCCCTGACCGAAACCTTTACAGTCCAAGCTCCTGAAACTCAATCTGGCACGATACGTCGTGCCTTTTTCATTGCCGTTGAATTCATTGACGCTGTGCATTATGTTATTTCTGAGCGGGTTCACCCTCAGGCTTGGATCAGGAGACAGTTCTTCTTCTCTGACCCCGGTCTATCGGACCCCGGGAGATATGGTGAATTTTGCATAAATAATCCCCCACATGCATTTTTTCGGGAGGCGTTGCTCGAATGAATTCCCTAAACAAACCAGGAAAGATCAGGCCAAACCAAGGGGTAAGCACAATGGATAACTTTGAATACCGGATCACTATGCATGCAGCCGACACATTCACTCGAGTCACCTATTTTTGTTCCGAGCAAGGTGATTGCTCGGTGCATGAAATCCCCAAAGAAGAACCTGATTTCCTGGTTGATATACTAAATGACTATGGACTTGAAGGATGGGAACTCGTCCAACTTGTTTTCGGGAAGGACGGAGTGATGGCCTGCTGGAAACGAAGAATTCCGGTTTCGGCCCCGTAATCACTGTGGAGACAAATATGAGGAGAGAATTGCATGAATACGACGATCAAAATTCAAGGCATGTCCTGCAACCATTGTGTGATGGCGGTCACTAAAGCTCTTAGCAAGATTGAGGGAATAAGCGATGTCAAAGTTGATCTGGCAAAAGGAGAAGCCAGCTTCGAGCGAGCAGAATCAGTGATTTTGGATAAAGTAAAGAAACAAATAGAAGAAGAAGGTTACTCTGTTGGCTAAAGAAACGATAATTGTACGAGGCATGAGCTGCGCCGCGTGCGTCCGGCGCGTGGAACTCGGCCTGAGTAACATGCAGGGCGTAGCAAGTGCTTCAGTGAATTTTGCGGCTGAAAAAGCCACTGTAGAATACGATCCAAGTGTGGTTCAACCTTCGGAACTGCAAGCGAAAATCCGCGACATGGGTTATGAGCCTGTGAGCTCAACGTCCGAATCCGAAGTTAAGCCCCAAAAGACTGCAATCACTATTGGAGGCATGAATTGCGCAGCTTGTGTTCGCCGGGTGGAGAACACATTGAAGAAGGTCCCGGGCGTAATCGAAGCGACGGTGAATCTCGCCTCCGGCAAGGCGGTCGTCGAGCATTCGGCGGGAGCAGCTGACGTTTTCGAGATAAAAAGGGCCCTTGACGACGCGGGATATCAATTCCTAGGAGTGGTAGGCGAAAATGCCGACGATCCTCTGGCCACTGCCCGCAGAGAAGAACTGGCTGAACTGAGAATCAAGTTGATTGTAGGGGCGGTTTTGAGCGTCTTGGTTCATGCAGTAGCAGCGCCTCACCTTTTCCCGTTCCTGCATTCTCTTCCATCCTCGTGGATGCTGTTTGCGAGTTTCTTGATGACCACGCCCGTCGTTTTCTGGGTGGGTAGTCGTTTCATCGTAGGTGCATACAAAGCAGCTCTCCAGAGAACATCGGATATGAACACCCTTGTGTCCGTTGGCGCGCTTTCTGCCTATATTTATTCCTCGGTGGTAACTTTTTTTCCAAATTCCTTCGACACCGCAGGAATTATTGCGCCCGTTTATTTCGACGGAGCGGCCATGAATTTTCACGGCTATGGCTTCCAATTGGGCCATGGCACCAAGCGGTCTGGGAGACCCTCGGAGGAGAAGCCGGTACTCTTTGCCTGTGGGGGGGCAATGCTAGTCAGGCGCA
>JACRDE010000631.1 GCA_016212935.1 Desulfomonile tiedjei
TCGTCCTCAGCACGTTTTTGATCGGAAATCTCAAACCAGGAACCTACAATTTCTTTCGGCCGACCGTCGGCGTCCAGCATTAATCTCAATTCATCGCGCATCCATTTGTATGTGCCGTTTTTGTGCAAGAATCTGTATTCGTACGTGTAATACCCCGCTTCGGTAAGGAGAGACAGGCCAGCCAAGACTCTCAACGCATCCTCGGGATGTATTCGATCCATACGGAACTTCGGAGCCCAAAGAAGCTCCTCCGGCTCGTATCCCAGAGAGAACCTTATGTTTTGGCTCATGAAGGTCACAACATGGTCTCCTGTGGCTTCGCAGGCGTAGACCACCGCAGGACTCGATCGCAATAGGTACATTAGGCGCTCTGGATCTATGGATTCGCGCTTTTCCGGATTGTCGTCTCTGGAGATGCCACCCAAAGTGGTAGCATGCTCAATTGCAAGTCCGTTTTCCTCTCCGTTTGAGATAAATTCGAAGCCAAATTTTTCTGGATCGCCTGGAACTTTGATCGTGTCCGTGTCGGAATGGCCTACTTTTCCGTTACAACTCGCGGCTTGAGCCTTCTTCTCTCCGTTGAGAGTATCGTTGAAGCTGAGGCTCATGAATTGATCTTTCGGAATGCATTTTGCTTCTGCATAACTGCGGTTCCGATCTTCGATAATTCCATGCAGACCCGAAGGGCAAATCCCGCGGCGACAGTTTTCCTGCAATGCAATATTCCTGATTTCAGCTGCTTCGAGAGCCGCCAGGAGTATGCGTTTCTCTGCGAGCATCACAGAGACAATCTGCGCAGACAACAGGAATAATGGAACTGCGTACAGGCACAGAAAAGCGACAGTTTCAAATGCGTAAGCACCTGGAGGATGATCTAGAGCCGACAAACTGGTACTATTCGACAGGCTCCCAATAAGAATTGCCGATAATAAGACAATAATGAGTAAGAACAACCACTTGAATTTAATTCTCGACGTACCCACCCAGAAATCCAGTACATTCTGCAATTTACCACCCCCTAATCCACACTAGCAATTGTTTAGTTATTCAAATTAAAACCATTCTCCCCAAATCTATTCCCCGCCCGTGATGAATCGCCTAACAGTATTGAAATACTACTCAAAATCATAACAAGTCAATTTCTGTGTCTCATACTCAGTTCAATAATTTCTATAGGTATTGCAATTCGCCTCCCCCACCGGATTCTCAAACAAACTCAAAGTTAATTCACTTAACCCCATTTACGATACCAGCACGAGAAAGGAATGTCAACAGATTGTCCATATCCCGAAACTGAATGCGAATGGCGAGGCTCTGAGGCCGGAATACTTGTTTGATTCCACCACTTATGATTATAGGGAGAGTATTAGGCTGGATTATTCGGCGGGTAAACATGGAAATGTGTGTTGTTCCGGACAACCTCATGATATGGTGAAGGAAATGCACAGCTCTCGGGCGTAATCGGATGTCCGGGAGTGGTGAAAAGGAAAGAGAGACGATTCGACCTCAATTCAATCCTGCAATCATGATAGATTTTCAGGGGGCCAAGATCACTTCGGACACGGGTTTTCTCTTGCTGTGGGAGATAGACGAGCGTTTCGGGATTTTGGTTTAAATAGAGAGTGAACTGGAGGATACCAGGTCCTGGGTTCACAGCAACCACACCCAGCTTCAAATGGTCCGGCAGAGGATCTATCAGATGGCAGCGGGGTATGAGGACTGCAATGATGCGGATTTTCTGCGGATAGACCCTGCTCTTCGACTCGCCATCGGCAAGGGCGACGAGGCGGGAGCCGGTCAGTCCAGGCTATCGAGCCTTGAGAACGAGGTCTTGGGGACTCAAGCCGGATTGACGGCGCTCGAAAATGCGCTGATGAGGTCCAATGACACTCTCATGAGGAGAAAGAAGAAGCAGAGGCTGATCGTAGACGTTGATTCAACGGAAGACCCAGCGCATGGCAAGCAAGAGAACGTAGCTTTCAACGGTCATTTCGGGAAGAACTGCTTTCACCCGCTATTCGCCTTTACCAGCGACGGGGACTGCTTGGGGGCGAAGCCCAGGCCCGGCAACGTTCATTCAGCCGATGGCGTCCTGGCCTTCCTCGATCCGATTGTCAAGCGGTATCGGTCCTGGTTTGTGCTCTTCTGGCTTCGTGGTGACGCGGCCTTTGCTGATCCTGAGGTGTACGAGTATTGCGAGGGTGAGCGGGTTACGTACTTCATCCGGCTTCCGGCCAATGCGGTTCTGAACAGGCTCCTCAACCCGTATCTGACCCGTCCCGTGGGACGACCGCCGAAGAGCGGCATTCAGATCAGGCTGGTTGATCTTCGGTACCAGTCCAAGACGTGGGATAGAGAGCGCAGGGTGGTTGCCAAGATAGAGTGGCACGAGGGGGAACTCTTCCCCAGGATCGGGTTCATCGTGACCAATTCCAAGCTCCCTGCCGGGAAAGTGGTCAAGGTGTACAACGGTCGTGGCGACGTTGAGAATCGGATCAAAGAGGGGAAGAATACGATTCGCTGGGACAAGACCAGTTGCCGCCGCTTCGCGGCCAATCAGGCCCGTTTGCTCATGGGAATTTTGGCCTACAACCTCCTGCACATGCTCCGGCAATTCTACCTCGTGGGCGAAGAAGTCAAACGTTCAATGGAATGGCTGATCAGGCGGCTGATCAAGGTCGGAGCCAAAGTCGCGTATCACGGTCGGAGGTGGCAAGTCCATGTGGCTTCAGCCTTCCCCTTGGCTGGATACTACCGCGCCGTGTTCGGCTGACGAGCGCGCTGGAAAAAACGTTTGACCACGGGGTGGACGGTGAGGTACGCTCAACAACAAGAAGAATCAGGCTTTGTCACCAACATAACGATGGTTTTCCTCCGTTTGGGTCTTATAGGGAAGCTCATTCGGCTTTTTTACGTCAAAGGAACAACCCCGTTAGCGTTCAGTGACCCCCAGATTCTCGGAAAGAGCAAGATCGCACCATAATACAGCTTCTAGGAACAAGTGGAGTGAAAAAACCTCAGGTTATCCCTCTTTTTCTTAGAGCGCCGAAGGAGAAACAGTGTTTTCAGATAGGCTGAAAGCTTGGGAAATTCGTCGCGGCTTTGGCAGCATTCCACTCGTCTTCCTGCTCTATTACGTCATTGCCGCAGCTCTGTATAGTCCAGGTCTGAACGCTCCCATGATGTATGATTCTCAATCGTTCATTATGGAGAAATCCCATCTTTTTGCGCAGGGTGCGCTATCAGACCTCATTGGCTTTGTGCCCAGCAGACCGTTGATGATGCTGACCCATTATTTCAATTACATCCTGACAGGAATGAATCCGGTCTTTTTTCGTCTGGTAAACATACTCTTTCTCGCGGGAGCCGGTGCCGCGGTGGCTGTATTGGCAGCCCTTGTGTTACAGTCAGCAGGACTGCCCGTTGAAGACTCGAGGCGAAAGATACCGATTCTAGGCGTCATCCTCGGGCTTATTTTAGTGGTGCACCCCATCCAGGCTCTGTCAGTGATGTACATTTGGCAGCGAGAGGCAATCGCTGCATGCTTTTTCTATTGTGGCTCTCTGGCGTCTTATATTGGCGCAAGATCTTATCCCAAAAGAGAGGGTTTGTTATACCTTGCGGTTGCGATGCTGTTCGCCATGGGAATGTTCACGAAAGAGAATGTTGCGACACTACCAGCGGCCTTCATTCTAGCTGAAATCACAGTATTAGGATCAGGGATAAAGGACTTGGCGAAGCGATTGCCTGCTCTTGCGGCAATCACCGTTGCGGTCATGGGGCTCTTTCTTGTTGTAAACAATGCTCTGCACGGCGCTTCCACCCCGAGCGATCATGAGGGAATAATTAGCCGCATTGCGCTCCATTACTCTCTGGCGCAACTAGCCTTGACGGAAGTCCTTCTGACCGAAGCGCGAATGATGATTCTCTATTTCTTTGCAATCATGGCCCCCTCTGCTTCTTCTCCGGGAATTGTAGAGGCCCAGGTTATTTCCAGGTCCATTTGGACGCCCTTTTCCACAGCTGTCGCAGTCGCGGGAGTCATCGGGATGGTTCTGTGCGCCCTGGCATTATTGCGCAAAGCTCCTGTAATATCTTTCGGATTGGGCTTTTTTGTTGTGACACTCATTCCGGAATCACTCCTCATACCTCAATATCTTTTTTGCGGGTATAGAGCCATTTTGCCAATGGTTGGTATCCTTCTAATTGTGGGCCAATTGATCTTATGGGCCGACGCGCGGATCAAGGCTCGAACAGTTCGTATCGCATCTGTGCTCCTTGGGACGGGACTGGTGATGACGCTCTGCACTCAGACCCTTCTTAGGGCAAGCAGCTGGACCCCTCTCAACGTTTGGGCCGATGCATACTCCCGATTGCCCGAATTCGGCGATGACGTGGAAAAGTATCCCTATCTGGATGTGGCCGTGAGCTTCGGAGTGGAACTCGCCAAGAGAGGGAACCATATCGGCGCGGTCGATGCTCTCCAAAAAGCGGCAAAGGTAGAGCTTGTTGGATCTCAGACCAAGAGAAGCTTCGCATTGGTCCATCTGGGAGCGGCATTATTTACAGTAGGCAGACAACAGGAGGGAGTCGAGTTATTTAGGCGTGTGCTCCACACTGATCCCACCGATGCAGACGCCCACAACAACCTGGGTGCAGCGCTATCCCGAATGGGTAATTCAACGTCTGGCCTTGAACACCTCCGGCTTGCCGTGAGATACAGTCCTTACAACGAGGACTATAGAGCCAATCTGGCCTTGTCTCTATTTCGCAGCGGACTGTTGGACGAATCGATCAGTGAGTACGAAAAGGCAATGCACATTAACCCGCTCGATTGGAAAGCAGTTTTGGGGCTTGCAAGAGCCACTGAAAAGGGAGGAAACATCGCTAAAGCAGTCGAGTACTATCGTCGAGCTTTGGAGATCGAATCCGAATCGAGGGAGCTGAATTTTGCAGCCGGGAACGCCTTCTCCAGACTGAACGGATTCCCGGAAGCAGCGGAATGCTACCGAAGGATTATCAAAACTCATCCAGAAGAGCTGGCGGCGCATTTCAACCTGTCCACGGCGCTCATCAGGGCTGGACAGTCGAGGGAGGCAGTGGAAGTGCTGCGTAGAGCGGCAACCTTCAAAGCAGACGATCCGGAAGTCCATTACAGGCTTGGTCTCTCGTTATTAACTGTTGGCGAAAAGCAGCAGGGAATCGAGCATCTGCGAAAAGCGTTGACTTTGTCTCCCGGACACGAGAAGGCCCGTAGCAGGCTCGAAGCTCTGATGGGAAGTGAAAACGCCCACCAGAATTAGACTTGTTTCGGCTTGAATCCCGTGAAACAACAGACTACAAAGGTTTTCAGCCCCGGTTCGAGAGGTATTAATGACTGACGCCAAATCATCGTACACCACTCAGCGTCGCAACCACTGGGGATTGGTCGCCTCATCATTGAGCGAAGACCCTGGCTGGAATCGCTTGTATCATAGACGCCTTGCAGAAATATACCAATCCTTGATACCTCCAGGCTTGAGCGTCCTCGAACTGGGTTGTGGACAGGGGGACCTGCTTGCCTCATTGAACCCCTCAGAGGGCGTTGGTATCGACTTCTCGGGCGAGATGATACGCGCGGCCAAGCACAAACACCCAGGATTGAGATTCATTGAAAGCGACGTTCATGATTTCGAGTGGCCAGAAAAATTCGACGTGATCATCCTCTCCGATTTGGTGAACGATGTCTGGGATGTACAAACAGTGTTCCAAAATATGAGAGGCTTGTGTGATTCCCATACTCGGATAATCATCAACACTTACAGCAGACTCTGGGAGCTTCCTCTGGCCGCGGTCAGGAGGCTTAAGTTAGCCAAACCCCTCCTGAATCAGAACTGGCTCACAGTCGAAGACATAAACAACCTTCTGCAACTGTCGGACCTAGAGATGATTCGAAATTGGAGTGAGGTTTTGTGTCCTTTCCAAATTCCAATTGTTGAGCCTTTCTGCAACAAATTTCTCGCAAAGCTTTGGCCCTTCCGCCACGGGGCGCTGACCAACTTCGTGGTGGCGCGGCCTGCCGCCACAAATGATGCCAGACAAGACAAACCGTTGGTATCAGTAATAGTGCCTGCCAGAAATGAGGCCGGAAATATACCTGAGATTTTCTCAAGGGCCCCAGAGATGGGAAGAGGAACGCAATTGGTTTTCGTTGAAGGACATTCGACTGACGACACGTATGCCACTATCCAACGAGAGATTTCAGCGAACCCCCACCGCAACTGCAAGCTCTTGCGCCAGAGCGGCGAAGGTAAAGGGGATGCTGTTCGACTGGGGTTTGACCATGCCGACGGAGACGTGTTGATGATTCTCGACGCTGACCTTACTGTTCGGCCGGAAGATCTTCCTCGCTTCTGCAATGCTCTCTTGTCCGGAAAAGGTGATTTCATAAACGGAGTCAGGCTCGTCTATCCCATGGAGAACCATGCGATGCGTTTCGCGAACCAAGTGGGCAACAAGATGTTCAGCCTGATATTCTCGTGGCTCCTCGGGCAACCCATAAAGGATACGCTTTGCGGGACAAAGGTCCTGTGGAAGAGAGATTACAAGGTTACCGCCGACAACCGCTCCTATTTCGGCACCATAGACCCTTTCGGAGATTTTGACCTTATTTTGGGAGCAGCCCGACTAAATCTCAAGATTATCGATCTTCCAGTTAGATATGGCGATCGTAAATACGGGGACACAAACATCAGACGCTGGCAACACGGTCTTCTTTTGTTGCGGATGGCCGTTCGTGCCGCGTTTAAGCTGAAATTCGTGTGAACAACGAGACGTTGCTCCCAAGGCGCACGCCCCGTACGCAACTCCGGCCAACGCTTGACCGCTTCCTTGTCGAAACCCAATGTAGTTGAATAAGGAGGTGGCTTGCGATGGTTTCCTCAACGGAAATTGAGACTGAATTGACCATCACCAGCGTCTTTGACGCTCCGCTCGATCTCTTATGGAAGGCATGGACCGACCCCGAGTATGTTGTGAAACGGTGGGGACCGAAATTCTTCACCGCTCCTTTCTGCGGGATCGATCTTCGTGTGGGAGGCAAGTATCTCAATTGCATGCGGTCGCACGACGGAAATGACTATTGGTCCACTGGGGTGTACCGCGAGATCATTCCCAATTAAAAGGCCATCTCATTTTTTCTGGTTTCTCGACTTGCCAATCTGGAGGACTTCCCTTGCCTTCTGTAATCGGTCCCCGATAGTAGGCGATCGTTGAAAGCCATTCCGGATTAAATACTCGGGCATTCCGGCTTCTTTAAGTAGCAGACTCACTAAAAAAAGGCGCGTCTGGAAGAAAAGCCAGTAGAGATCTTCTCGTTCTACTGCGTCCGGAGTAGTCGAGGGATCGTTATGTATCAGTCGATTTCGGGTGTCGATGATCTGCTATTAGACTGACCCGATCCAGAGCAGGCGGCGTGACTACGATTAGTATTTCTTGAATTGCATGGACAATAAGATGGTTACTCCAGAGTATCGGTGAAGGCAAGTTGTTTCTGTCAAGTGATCAAATAAAGTGAGATGGGTCAGAATGTCTTTCTTCTTACCAGAAGCAGCATTTTCCATGCAGCCAATCCTGCTTTCAACATTGCATCCTGGTTCACGCGAGCGTGAGTGTCACAAACTGGAGCAATTCCTCAACCTTCGCAAGTCCGTTTTCATCTAGGTTGATCTCAAACCCCGCGTTGGATAGTTCACCGGAGATGCCAGGGTTGCACCACCGACATATACCGTTCACACTAAATGGCTTGAGGTCAAAGATCCCCACTGGGGCAATGATCAATGTTTTTGTGTCCCCCACTCGAGCAAAAATCCCTTTGACTCCCACCCCTTTCTCGGAAAGGTCTGTCATTTTTCCGATGTTCATTGGGTTGCCTTCCTCGCAGACAGCTATGAAAAAAATCGGGTATCCTCGGAGCCACTTGCGGATCTTTGGAAATATGACCGGGGAGTCCTCGGCAGGGGCAAGGCCGAGGACTTCATCCCAGGTCACTGCGCCGGATTGAACCAGCTTCCAAAACGTACTCTGAAGCCCGCGGGAGGACAGGTTGTACAGTCTCATCAGCTCCGTTTCCGTCATTCTCGATCGGATGTCCGCGACTATTTCCTGTACATTGATCACTATTTTCGAAACTGGTCGCCTTTTACGCCTAAAGAGCGCTACCCCCACGCCGGCCAGTTTTTGAAAGACTATTTTGAGGGCTTTCTTTGAGAGTCCGTACTTTTCCATAATAGCGCGATTGCTCATCCCGAGCCTGATGTCACCCAACAACTCTTTGGCATTGATCAGCCTTATGGCTCCGCACTCCGAAGCCTGATTTATTACACCATTCAATTGGACGGCTGACAGCCCGTGCTTTGCCATCAACTCGGAATCGCCCATTCCCTTTCTGATATCCTTATGAATTGCCAGGATATCAAGCTTTCCTCCTTGTGACATCCCTCACCTCACAAAACTACATGAAAGGAATGATTCCATCAGCGTTGACACGAGGGCCGGTTAGCTAGCCATCTCATTATGATAGCGTTTGAATTGCGAATCGCTAATTCTATGGGCCTGGCAGCAAGCAAACGGACTTCCGCTCTGCGCTGCACCCTACCACTAAGGTCGTTGGAATCCCTGACCTTGGGCCAACCGATTCACTGATGGAGGCGGCTGGCGGAATTGAACCGCCTTTGACGGTTTTGCAAGCCGTTGCCTTACCTTTTGGCCAAGCCGCCTCATCCACCACGATCTCTTGAAATCGTGAGTTTGCATGTAGTGTGCCACGAGAAGGCAATGCCGCAGAGCCACCTTTTCCCGGCAGAGGGCAATGCGAGAGTCCATGAACTGATCAACATCACGGGCAAAAACAGCCCAAAGATCGAATTTCCCGCGGATAAAAAAAATCTGAATGGCGGCATCCAGGAGCCGCTCCACTCGGAGTATGCGGAGGAGGTTCACTATGGCAGGAGAATGCTTGAAATAACCGGAACGCGCACTTTCAAAGGCAGGGTATTCTTAGGTAAATGCTAGAAGTTCTTGAAGAGTGGTTCGGGGAGCATAGGCGCTAACTTAAAGAATGGGTTTACGTTATTTCAGCTACTTAGCCAAGCACAACACCGTCACCCCGGCGAAGGCCGGGGTCCAGAATCCGTTTTAAAAGACTGGATTCCGGCCTTCGCCGGAATGACGGATAAAGAGCCGAACATCCTCAAGTTAGCGCATATGGGTTCGGGGAGGATCTTCTTGCAAGAAGATCCTCCCCTATTCTTCATCGAACGCGTATCACTCTGCCTGCTTGCGCAGGAAAGTTGGGATGTCCAGATCTTCCTCGTTGTCCAGAGCGTACTCGTCCACCACAGCCAGGTGCCGGCTGTTCTTTTCCCTCTGGCTGCGTCGAATGAACCCCGGAACGTGTGAGTCCTTGGGTTCCGGCGGAACTATAGTCCGGGCCGCGGGTCGTTCGATTTTCGGCTCTTCCACCGGCACCGTCGAGGTGCGGCTCATGGGATACTGTTCCGTGCGAGTTCCGGAGGCGCATTCAGCGCGGCCGAACCCGGTGGCAATCACCGTAACGTTCACGGCATCACCCATTTCTTCGTCGATCACGGCACCGAATATGATGTTCGCGTCGTCGTGGGCTTCGTTCTGAATTATGGACACAGCGTCGTTGATCTCTGACAGCGTCATATTCGACGATCCTGTGATATTGATGAGCACGCCCCTTGCGCCCGTCATGGAGATGTCTTCCAGTAATGGGCTGTTGATCGCCATGCGAGTAGCTTCCTCGACCCGGCCTTCGCCGATTGCTGAACCCGTGCCCATGAGGGCTACGCCCTTTTCGTGCATAACGGTCCTGACGTCCGCGAAATCCAGATTGATCAGACCGTTCACAGTGACCAAGTCCGAGATTCCACGAACACCCTGCAACAGCACGTCGTCTGCTTTGCGGAACGCATCCAGGAAAGAGATATCCTTTTTCAAGGACAGAAGCCTCTGATTCGGAATAATGATCAGAGTGTCCACCTCACGCTTGAGCGCTTCAATTCCCTCTTCTGCCTGGCGCATTCTTTTCTTTCCCTCGAACAGGAAAGGTTTGGTTACCACAGCCACTGTTAGCGCTCCGATTTCCTGCCTGGCAACCCTCGCGATGATTGGAGCCGCGCCGGTTCCGGTTCCTCCGCCTAGCCCCGCGGTGATGAAGACCATGTCAGAGCCTTCCAGGATGTCGCGGATGTTGTCGTAATCCTCGTTCGCAGCTATCCTGCCCATTTCCGGGTCGGCTCCCGCGCCGAGACCTTTGGTCTGTTGCCCGCCGATCTGGAGCTTGATCTCAGCCAAATTGTGCTGGAGGGACTGTGAATCAGTGTTCGCAGCGATGAATTCAACGCCGGTCAGCCCTGACCTGATCATATTGTTTATGGCGTTGCTTCCTCCGCCGCCTACACCGATCACTCGTATTAATGCATTGCGATCTGATTGGACTTCAAAGTCCAGCATAGCCGGTACCTCCTCAAATAAATTCTTCGTCCCTTCCCAGATTTGCCGAGTCCCTCCGCAGCCCCGGCAATATTGCAATTCAGAAATTCAGCTAAAATGCCTCGGAAAACCATTGCTTCATGCGCCCCATCACCCGGTCGAACATTCCACCGTTCGTTTGATAAGGCGTAACCAAATCAACGCTTTTGTTTCTGGCTCCCCACAGCACCAGCCCGACGCCGGTGGCGTACACCGGGGAGTTCACAACATCCACCAGGCCGCTTATCCCGACTGGATAGCCGAGGCGAACTGGCATGTCGAAGATCTGTTCGGCGAGTTCGCAAATCCCTTCGATGGTTACTGTCCCACCTGTAAGGACTATGCCTGAGGCCACGTTCTGGAGTAAATTGTATCGTTCCAGCTCGCGACGCGCGAGCCCTATAATCTCCTCCAGCCTCGGTTCAGTGATGTCCGCAAGTAGGCTTCTCGAAAGTACTCTCGGTTGACGCCCTCCTACTCCTGGGACCGTTATGGTTTCGTCCTTGTTGACCATCGAGCCCAAGGCGCAGCCGTATCTTCTCTTGATCTTTTCAGCTTCTATCATAGGCGTCCTGAGCCCTACGGCGATGTCATTGGTCAACTGCTCGCCGCCTACGGAAATGACAGCGGTGTGCTGGATCGAGCCCTCTCCAAATACCGCTATGTCTGTGGTCCCGCCGCCGATGTCCACAAGAGCGACTCCCAGCTCTTTTTCGTCCGGCGAAAGCACCGCTTCAGCGGCAGCCATTTGCTGAAGGATCAAATCGTTTACCCTTAGACCGCTCTTGTGGGCGCAGCGGACTATGTTCTGAGCCGCGGAAACAGCGCCTGTAATAATGTGAACCTTGGCTTCGAGGCGAACGCCCGCCATTCCGATCGGTTCTTTTATGCCTTCCTGGTCGTCGACCATGAATTCCTGGGGTAGGATGTGGATAACTTCCCGATCCATGGGAATGGCTACCGCACGGGCAGCGTCGATCACCCTGGCGACGTCCACAGCGGTGACTTCACGGTTCTTTATCGCTATGACGCCGTGGGAATTGATTCCTTTTATGTGCCCGCCTGAGATTCCCGCATAAACAACGTCGGCCCGACAACCGGCCATGAGTTCTGCATCATCGACGGCCTTGCGGATGCTGGCTACCGTGTGGTCGATGTTGACCACGACTCCGCGGCGCAAGCCCTTTGACGGAGCGGTTCCCAGCCCTATAACATCAACTGTCCCCTCAGAGTTGACCTCACCGATTATAGCGCATATCTTGGTGGTTCCAACGTCAAGGCCGACAACTGTATTCTCGCTTCGCAACATATTCCTACCCCTGGAGGTGTGACTTTTCCGACCGGACCAGAGCACGATCCTCGAAGTCGAGATTGATGATACGGGCGTTATTCCATTCACCTTTTTGAGTCAAGACTCTCTTTAACCGCACGTATCGTTGGATTTTTTCCTCAAAATCGCCTTTGCCCAGGATCACGGTTTTTCCGGACCCCGTCTGAAGGGTCAACCCCTCATCCAGGTCGATTCTTATTTCGGAGATTCCGACAGGATCCACCTCAGAGCCGGACCTTTCCACCAGGTCCAGCAGGACGAAGCCCATCCGGATCATCTCTTGAATCTCTGGACCTCTGGCTTTGAGATCCTCTGGAGAAACTCCTGTAAAGAGAGGGAATCCTAGAGGATCTCCGGGTAGCAGCCTGGTGAAGAACTCCGCTAGCTCGTCGATGTAGTAAAGCTTTCCAGCTGCCAGGATTGCTCTGGGCGTGCGCTCTTCGATCTCTATGATGAGTTGGCCCGGGAAGCGCCTGTACACCGAGGCAGACCTGATCCAGGAATGTCTTTTGAGCTTTCCCGCTATGGCGCTGAGGTCGACAGTAAGCAGGTTGATGTTGCCCTCGAGCTCCGAGGCCTCCATCACCTCTGCCTTGGAAAGCCTGCGATTGCCTGTTACGTCCACCTGCTGGAGGTTGAAGTAAGGCACGTGAAGAAAAAGCACGTAAACCAGCACCATCCCCATGATCGCATCCACGGTCACAAATGCGATCAGCAAGTACTTGAGTATCTTTCGATTCCGCAGCCGCTTTGCCGACCGGTCTTTCGGGGCTGACCTGGACGGTTTGCTTTCAATAATCAGTGGACGGCTGGTTTCAGTCATTGCCAACGTCCTCCCCGATCACGCAAATCTCCAAATCAAGGTTTACATTTGCCTTCTCATATGCCGTGCTACGAATCTGTTCGATCAGTTCCAGTACGTTCGCGGCCGTCGCATTTCCGCGATTCACTATAAAGTTGGCATGAATGGGTGACACCTCTGCACCGCCCACACAGACACCTTTGAATCCAAGCCTGTCTATCACTGCCCCGGCCGGATTGTCCGGAGATGGGTTCTTGAACACGCAGCCTGCGTTGGGCCGGTCTAGAGGCTGTTTGCCTCTGCGCCTTGCCTTGGAGCGTTCCAATTCCTCAGTAATGGAATCCTTGTCTCCGCGGCTGAGCTTCAGAATTCCTTCAACCACCGTGGAACCCTGCGGCAAGGACATGTATCTGTAGCCGTACTTCAAATCGCCTCTGCCGATCGCAAGCTCCCGGCCGCATCGATTGACCAGCTTGACGCTTTCAAGGAACTCACCAATACAGACATCTCCTGCACCAGCGTTTGTGACAACAGCTCCGCCGAGGGAACCGGGGATACCCCAGAGGGGCTCCAGTCCTTTGAGACCGTGTCTGCACACCATGGACACCACATGCGGCAGAGGAGCGCCCGCAGCCAGGAGAACCTTGCAGAAATCAGACCCGTTCTCGTGAATCTCGAGGGAATCCAAGGCCGCTGTGCGTATAACAACCCCGCGGAAGCCCTTGTCGTGAAAAAGCACGTTGGTTCCTGCACCCAGCACGACCCGGGTGATTTTTTCCTGGTCCAGATAAAGGATCAGCTTCTTCAGTTCCTCAAGGTTTTTCGGCTCAATGACAAGATCCGACGGTCCCCCTATTTTGAACGAGGTAAACCTGCTCAAGGCCACGTCCGTGGTGACACTCGCCCGAATCAGGTTGCGGATATCGTCAATTTGTCTGCCGGTTGGTGTCACGCGGTTGTTTCCTTGTTTGTCAGCTCTTGTAGGATTTCGGGGCCTAGTCGAGTCACGTCTCCTGCTCCCAGTGTTATGAGCATATCTCCAGGTTTCAGGTCTGCTGCCACTTCTTTGGGAACAGACTCCTTGTCCGGGAGAAATCGCACGGTCTTGTGTCCGCGGTCGTGAATTCCTCTGCAAAGGGCCTCGCCCGTCACCCCTTCTATGGGCTGCTCGCTTGCCGGATAGATATCCATCACGTACAGGAGGTCCGCATCGTTGAAGCACGTAAGAAATTCCTGGAACAAGCCTTTGGTTCTAGTGTACCTGTGGGGCTGAAACAGTACTGCTATGCGGCTCGGCGCTATCTGCCTCGCTGCCTGAAGAACCGCTCTTATTTCAGTTGGGTGATGGCCATAATCATCGATCACGGTCACTCCAGCAGCCTTACCCCGCAAAGTGAAGCGCCGCTGAACCCCTGGAAATGCTCCCAGGGCTTCTTTGATCTTTTCAAAAGGAACGTCGAACACGTCCGCAACGGCTACAGCAGCCAACGAATCGGCAACATTGTGGATTCCCGGCATGGGAAGCAGAATCTCGCCGAGCATCCGGTCTTCCTTGTAAACCTCGAAGCTCGAAACAGGGCCGTCGAACTTGGGCCGTCGAGCATGAAAAGCTGCCTGGGACGACAGTCCGTACGTCATGAAACGCTTCTTGATCTGAGGGATTATGCTCTGAACCTGGGGATCGTCCAGGCACACTATCGCGTAGCCATAAAACGGGATACGGTTTATAAATTCCAGGAACACGGCCCTTATTTCTTCTAGAGATGAATAGCAGTCCAGGTGTTCCATATCCATGTTAGTAACCACCGCTATGGTGGGGAAGAGCTTCAAGAAAGATCGATCAGACTCGTCTGCTTCCGCAACCAACAAGTCTCCCTGGCCGAGTCTCGCACCGCTTCCGAGCGTATCGAGCTTGCCACCGATCACAACCGTGGGGTCAAGCCCCGCTGCGGACAAGATGGCCGCGATCATAGACGTAGTGGTGGTCTTTCCGTGCATCCCAGCGACCGCCACGGAGGTCTGCATGCGCATCAATTCGGCCAGCATTTCGGCCCTGGGAATTATCGGGATCAACCGATCTCGCGCAGCTACCAGCTCCGGGTTATCAGGTGAAACAGCCGAAGAGAAGACCACGACATCGGCCTTTTCCAGGTGATCCCTGTGATGGCCAACCCAGATTCGCGCGCCCAGTTCCTTCAGCCTGTCAGTGGTCCCTGAAGGGCGAAGGTCCGATCCGCTCACACCGAAGCCCAAGGCAAGCAGGATCTCGGCTATGCCGCTCATTCCGACCCCGCCTACACCGACGAAGTGAACGTCTTTAACCCGTTTGAAAAGGGTTCCGATCACTTGCCGCTCCTTTCGAGCTTCAGAAGTTCCTTGGCGATTTCCGTTGCAGCCTGCGGTCGGCCCAGCTTGCGGGAATTCTCCGCCATTTCCGAAAGCAGCTCGGGACGGTCCATCAAGGTACGGATCTCTTTCAGCAATGCCCCGTTCTTCAGGTTGGAATCGTTTACAACCCTGACCGCTCCTCGAGCTTGCAGGACAGCAGCGTTCCGGGCCTGGTGGTCACCGATGGCATACGGGTAAGGTATGACAATCGCGGGCTTGCCCAGCGCAGTTATCTCCGCCAGAGAACTGGCGCCGCTTCTGCAAATGACTACGTTTGCCCACTGATACGCGGACCCCATGTCGTGGATGAATTCCCTGACTTCCGCCTCTATTCCAGCCTTCTTGTATGCTGCCATCAGTTCTTGAGCAGCGCCAATTCCTGTCTGATGAAGGATTCGGACCTTGTCGGCCGATTGTGAAAGAGCGTCCAGATTTGCAATTACCGATTGATTGATGCTCCGTGCGCCGCGTGAACCACCGAAGATGAGGATTCTGAATTCTCCCGGATTCGAAGCTGACTTTGATGTTTCCGAGAAAATGTCGTCTCTGACCGGATTGCCTTCGACAATTGTCTTTTTCGGTGGCGTCGCGGGCTCGGTGTTTTCCCAGGAAATAAAGATTCGGTCCACCAGTCTGGAAAGTATCCGGTTCGTGGTTCCCATCACTGAATTCTGTTCCTGGATCGCTGTTGGCACGCGCATCATCCATGCTGCCAGCACAGTGGGACCAGAGGCGTACCCGCCGACGCCCAGTACGCAATCCGGCCGGAATCGCCGGATTATGGAAACGGACTGAAACAACCCTACGGGAATTTCCAGCGCAGAAAGGGCGCTGTTGAAGATTCCGGTTTTCATCATTCCGCGGGCCGTTATGAAGCGTATTGGAAACTCGGTGCCTGGGATTGTCCTCGCTTCTATGCCGTTCTTCGTACCTACGAATAGCACGCTCGCGGTCGAGTCTTCGGCCTTCAGCGCCCTGGCGATCGCCATTGCAGGAAATAAGTGCCCTCCAGTGCCGCCACCTGCAATTATCAATCTCATGGCTTTTCCTCATTAGCCCCGGATTGGGCAGCCTTGGTTATTGCCATAAGAATGCCTATCCCGGCAAGATTCATAATCAGAGAGGTTCCACCCAGCGACACAAACGGTAACGGCAAGCCCTTGGTTGGAAGCATTCCCATGGTCACGGCCATGTTCACTATGGCCTGCAGACCTATCAAAGACGTTATTCCAAATGCCAGATATCTCTGGAACTTGTCGGAGTTCCTGATAGCGACCACCAGGCCGCGGCAAATTACCAGGTAAAACAGTAACATCAGGAGCATGACCCCTATTAGCCCGAGCTCTTCGCCGACCACAGAAAAGATGAAATCCGTGTGAGGTTGCGGAAGATAAAACAGCTTCTGAATTCCTTTGCCTATGCCCACTCCCCAGAAACCGCCGCAACCGAAGGCAATAAGACTATGAATGGTGTGGTATCCCGAATTCAAAGGATCGCTCCACGGATCCCAAAAAGCTTGGAGTCTCCGTATGCGGTACGGAGCGCTGATCGCAACATAAAAGAGAAACGGTAAGCAAAGGATCAAGCTGCCCAACAGATGCTGGAGCCTGACTCCAGCCACGAAGAGCATCAGGAAGCCAACCAGGGTGACAATTACTGCTGTACCGAAATCAGGCTGCAGGAGGATGAAGAAAACCACCACTCCCATGACCAGCACGTGCGGTAGAAAACCGACAGCGAAGTCTCTTATGCTGTCCCCTTTCTTGGCTAGAGAACTCGCAATGAACATTATCAGGGCATATTTTATGAACTCTGAAGGTTGAACGAAGAACCCCAGAGGCAATCGCACCCACCGGTTTGAGCCGCCCATTTCCACGCCGATACCTGGGACGAATACCAGCAACAGCAACACCATACCGATTCCCATTAAAGGCAAAGCCGCTATCTTCCAGAAATTGGGCTTGATCAAGGAAAACAGATACATTACCGCAAGCCCCACCACCATCGCCAGCCCCTGCTTCTTCGTAAAATAGAATCCGTCGCCGAACTTTCCGGCAGCAATTATGTAGCCGGCTGACGTCAACATCACGATTCCAATAGTTAGAATCAGCGCGACCATTGCCAGAAGGAACGGATCAGGTCCGAGTATTCTCCTGGCCGGGTTAATTCCGGAATCTGTTTGAGGCCGTGGGGCCGCTTCCATCTATTGCTCCCTGCCCTGACAGGCTTCAAAATCCCACCGGCCCCACTTTGGAAAAGCCGGAAGAAGCTCTATTGTCCCTGCTCTTTCACGAGAGGGGTAAACGTCTGTTTTGTGCCCCCCGCTCCTAAAGGAGGGTAAGGCGGGATTTTTGTAACCCATGGAATTCACAGGCCATGACAATGTCATTCTAACGCCCGTTTCTGGTCGTCCGGCCAGCCTCAGCAACGCAGAAGATTGTGAGGGTGGCCAAGAACGGACCTCAATATGTTTGATATCGAATCATCTTCCTCATCGGGTGGTAGACCTCCGCTCCCGGAAATCTTCCAGGCAACTTCTTGCGGCGGTATTCATGCTCGGTTATCACCACGTGAGTCTGCGTGGCCCGGACGGCTTGCGCGCAGCTCTGGGCGGCGGCCGTGCAATCTTCCCCCGCTCGTTCAAGAATCGGACAATTCTGCCTTTGGACTGCGTTCACTGCGCTTTCCCCTTCTCGATATTTCAGCGAAGTTTCAGAGTGCTCAACGCCAACAGTGCGAAAAACACTGAAATTATCCAGAATCGCACAATAACTTTGGGCTCGGCCCATCCCTTCAGCTCGAAATGGTGATGAATAGGCGCCATGTTGAAGATGCGCTTCCCGGTAGTCTTGAATGAAGCGACCTGCAATATTACCGATACCGCCTCAATGACGAATACTCCGCCTGCGATGGCCAGTAGGATCTCATGTTTGGTAACGACAGCGACCGCTCCCAACAAACCGCCGAGAGAGAGAGATCCAACATCGCCCATGAAGACCTCTGCAGGATATGCGTTGTACCACAGGAATCCCATGCCCGCGCCCAACATAGCTCCACAGACGATCGTAAGTTCGCCCGCGCCCGGAATGTACGGCACTTGCAGATAGTGGGCCAGCTTTAGATGTCCCGCGACATACGCAAAGAGCAGGTATGTGGCTGCACATATCATTACAGGACCGATAGCCAGACCATCCAGTCCGTCTGTCAAGTTCACCGCGTTGGAAGCACCCGCTATAACCAGAGCCGCGAAAGGTATGTAGAAGATTCCCAGGTCGGGATTGACATTCTTGAAGAAAGGCACCGCAAGAGTAGTCTTGAATGCCGGGTCAAGCCATAAAGCCAATCCCACAATCCCGCCGACAATGAGCTGAAGCCCAAGCTTGCGCTTGCCGGAAAGCCCTTTGTGATTCTTCCGGGTGATTTTCAGGTAGTCGTCCCAGAAACCGATGCCGCCATACGCCAGGGTCACTCCCAACACTACCCAAAAATATACGTTGTCCAGACGGGTCCACAGAAGACACGAGACAGTCATAGCGAACAGAATCAAGATCCCGCCCATCGTGGGAGTCCCGCTCTTCTCGAAATGACTTTTGGGCCCGTCGTCTCTGATCATTTGACCGATCTGAAACGCCCGCAGATAGTCCACCAGCGGACGACCCAGCAGGAAGCTGATCATCAAGGCCGTAAGCGTGGCCATTATGGCCCTAAACGTTATATATTTGAAAACATTAAACAAGATTAGTTGCGAACCAAGGGGATACAGCAGGTGATAGAACATGGCTACTTTCCCTCCATTATTCGATCTGCCATGGTCTCCATCTTCATCACGCGCGAGCCCTTGACTAGAATAGCGCCGAATCTGTCGAGATCCGGATAGATCAGCTTCCAGGCCTCATCTTTGTCGCCGGCCAGAGTCAATCGTTCCGAAAGCCCGCCTGCAGCAGCATACCCCGAGGCAAAGGCTTTACCGAAGCTTCCCACAAAAATTATACGATCGATCCCAAGTCTTGCTGCTTCCCCGCCTACCTCGGCGTGCAAGGCTTCTGTGTATTCACCGAGTTCGGCCATATCGGCCAGGATTGCAAGCTTGCCCGGATTTGATCTGTGAGCAAGCGCTTCCAGGGCGGCTTTCATGGACTGGGGATTCGCATTGTAACAATCCCGGATCAGAATTCGGGCTCCATGCAGTGTCACTATCTCCATCCTTAACGCGGGCGACTGGAATTCATTCAGCGCTGCTGCGATTTCATCCAGTGGAACCCCGATTTCAGAGCACGCGGCGAATGCAGCCAGCGCATTGGCCACATTGTGGCGGCCTTGCATTCGAAGGTTTACCTCTCGTTTTCCCGCGGGAGAGTTCATCTTAAAACCTATCGTGTCATTGCCCAAGGCTACGCTTTCCGCGCGGAATTCGCCTGACTCGATGCCGAAGGTGACTATTCTGCACGAGCATTCATTCAACAAGGGTTTGAGGTATGGGTTCTCCGCTGGAATGACTCCTGCTCCCCGGGAATCCACCCCTTGAACCAACTTGAACTTCTCCCTGGCTACGTTTTCTATTGTACCGAGCCCCTCCAGGTGAACCGGCCCGACGTTTGTAATTACTGCCACATGGGGGGATGCAGCAGCGACGAGGTCGTCCATCTCGCGATTTCTGTTTATCCCCGCTTCGACGACTGCTGCGGTGTGATTGGGGCCCAGGTTCAGCACCGTCATTGGTAAACCGATCGTGTTGTTCAAATTGCCCTGAGAAACAAGGGGACGATGCGATCGTGAAAGTGCGGCCGCGATCATCTCCTTGACAGTGGTTTTGCCCGAAGAGCCAGTGACTGCGATCAGGGGGACGGCATATTTCGAACGGTGGGTTGATGCAAGGTCAGACAAAGCTCGGAGGGTGTCCTGAACCTGGATCAGGACAATATTAGCGAGTTTGTTGGGGATTTCCCTGTTTGCATCGCGGTCACACAGGCTTCCTCGGGCACCGGCTTCCAGGGCCGGAACTACAAAATCGTGTCCGTCGAAACTCGAGCCTCTCAGGGGCACGAACAGATCGCCGGATCGTATGTCTCTGGAATCGGTCGATATGGCGCGGAACGCCGTGTCCGGAGCACCGCAGATTATTTTCCCTCTGCAGGCGATCGCCATATCTTCCGCTATGTATGGTCCGCTGGAGGCTCTCATTTTTCCGAGACCTCACGCGTTACGGAGTCTGAATTCTTTTGAGCGGCCAGTTTCTTCAATTCTTCTCTGAGCACATCCCTATCGTCGAAGGGATAGTGAATTCCTTTTATTTCCTGATAAGTCTCGTGTCCTTTACCTGCCACCAAGATTATGTCGTGGGGAGAAAGGCGCCTCACCGCCCATGCGATGGCTTCTCCGCGGTCCGGAATAACCTTGTAATGGCCTGACTGAAGAGGTTTTCCATTGAGCGCTTCAGGCAGAGGAACAAACCCGGAATCACGGACGCCGACCTCAACCTGGCGGATGATCTCCACAGGGTCTTCAGATCGAGGATTATCTGACGTGACTATTACGAAATCGCTCCCTGCAGCAGCTTCAGCACCCATGATCGGGCGTTTGGTCTTGTCTCTGTCCCCTCCGCATCCCATGATGGTTACGATTCGGGTCAGACGCATAGCCTTGAGTGCTTCCAATACATTCTTGAGCGCATTGGGCGTGTGTGCGTAATCCACAAAAGCTATAGCCCGGTCAGACTGAACTCGCTCAAGTCTCCCTGGGACCACCTCCACTGCCCGTATTCCGTTGCGAATCGCGTCCGTGGGGATGTTCAACCGTTCGGAGACCGCTATGGCTGCAAGAATATTCATGAGATTGAACGAGCCTGCCAGTCTGGAATTTATCTGCAACTCTCCGCGGGGCGTCTGAAACTTTCCGGAAACGCCTTCACAGTCGACTTTCACACTTACGGGCCGGACATCGCAAGCTCCCGAAATACCGTAACCGATCACCGGCAGACCTCGGATCTCACTCGCCATCCTGCGGCCATACGGATCGTCCATGTTCATCACTGCTGCCACATCTTTTTTGACACTTGTCGGAAGCAGTCGTCTGAACAGGACTCGCTTGGCTAGGTAATACTCCTCAAAGCTACCGTGATAATCGAGGTGATCCTGGGTAAGATTCGTGAAAACGCCAAGGTCAAACTCACAGCCTTCAAGTCTACCGCGATGAAGCCCGTGAGACGAGACTTCCACAAACGCGTGGGTCACTCCGTCATCAACCATCCTGCCGAAGAGGTGCTGCAGGTCAGATGCCTCAGGAGTCGTGTTGGCCGCGGCTTGCTCATGATTTCCCCATCGATGGCTTACTGTTCCCACAACTCCTGGAAAGCCGCCGGCGGCCTTTATTATTGATTCCATGAGAAAGGTCAGAGTAGTCTTCCCGTTTGTGCCGGTGATTCCCACCAGCACGAGCTTCTCGGTGGGGGAACCGTTTATGGCAGCTGCAGCGTGTCCAAGAGCGATCCTGGTATCTGGAACCATTACCCAGGAAACATTTCCGAATTCAGCACGAGGGGCTTTTTCCGCCATTATCGCGGAAGCCCCGGCATTGATAGCATGGGGTATGAAATCGTGGCCGTCCGTAAGTTCGCCACGCATAGCGACAAAAAGCCAACCTGACCGAACCTTGCGGCTGTCGTGGGTAATACCCGAGATTTCCGCGGATGAATCCCCGAAAACCACAGGATTGACCAACGCAGCTAATATGTTTTTCAGTGTCACCATCAAGACTGCTGACCCTCGAAGGTTACCGTCAAGGGTGCCCCTTCCTTCAGAATTTGCCCCGGCTTAACACTCTGTCCTGCAGCGCTGCCGGTTCCCTGAAACGTTACATCACACTTCATTTTTCCGCAGACTTCAAGTACCTGCCTCATGTCCAGGCCCTTTAGGTCAGGGACCACCCATTCACCAGGTTTGCTTCCCCTTCGAACCGTCACGCTTCTGGGCAAAACCACGGCCGGTTTTTTGAAGCCGCCCGAAGATGAAGCAAGTATGATATCCGGCGGGTTCGGCTTGCTCCCGCACATTGCGAGCACTGCCTCGCCGATCTTGCGAAAGACCGGAGCGGCTGCCTTTCCGCCGGTTCTGTTCTTTCCTGCGGGCTCGTCGATCACCACGTAAATTACCAGTCTCGGCTTTACGCTCATTAAAGCGCCGATGAAAGACACCACATATTTATCTGGTGAGTAACCACCAGCGGAATCAGCTTTCTGAGCGGTCCCTGTTTTGCCTATCACGTCCGCTCCTGGAATGTTCCCGGTTTTTCCGGTTCCCTTTTCTACTACTCCTCTGAGTATTTCCACAATTTTCTCGGAAGTGGCCTCTTTTATTACCTTGCGAACGAGCGTCGGTGGATTTTCTCGGATTGTTTCTCCCAGAGCGTTTGTCACCCTTTTCAAGAGATGGGGTGTATATAGGGAACCGCCATTGACTGCCGCGGCAAACGCTGCGGCCAGTTGGACGGCATTGACGGTTATTCCCTGACCGAAACTGATATTGGCCTTGGTAAGCACCGACCATTTTCCCGGCACAGCAAGGACCCCGGGTCGCTCGCCTGGAAGATCCAACCCTGAGAGGTCTCCAAACCCGAACGCAGACAGAATAGCGTAGAATTCCGTTTTCTTTAGCTTCTCGGAAATCCTCACAGCTCCGATATTGCTGGACTGGACAATCACGTCCTCGAAAGCGAGGTTTTTATGAGGCACTAAGTCGTGAATCTCAGCTCCGTTATATTTGTATACGCCGTTGCGGCAATCGAACATCTCTCCTGGAGCTGCCCTACCTAGATCCAGGGCAGCGGCAGCAAGAAATACTTTAAAAGTGGAGCCCGGCTCGAACGTGTCGGCCACGGCGTGATTTCGACGGACCTCGGCAGAGGCCTTCTGAAATACATTCAGGTTGTACGTTGGCCTGACTGCCATGGCCAGGATCTCTCCGGAATCAGCGTTCATGACCACGACCACGCCACTCTTCGCGTGCTCTTTCTGAACTGCGTCTTCCAATTCTTTCTCTGCCACGTACTGAATGTGCCGATCCAGGGTAAGGTGCAAGTCGCGCCTGTTCGGGTCCTGCCCCACTGCAGCAAACATTACCGGCCGGCCGAGAGCGTCCCTTTGCGCAGTCACCGGAATGGGCTGCACTTTCAGGTCCTCATCGTAGAAGAGTTCAAGTCCTTCAAGGCCCGTCGAGTCGATGCCCGCAAATCCTATGGCGTGGGCCGCAAAACTCTTCAAGGGATAGAAGCGCTGATACTCGGTCCCTGTCATGATTCCGGGCAATTCGGCCTTAACGACTTTCTCGGCTATTAGCGGTGAGACCCTTCTGGCTATCCACACGAAAGTTCTGTCGTCTTCAAGCTTCTGCAGGATCTCCTTTTGGTCAGTTTCCATTATCTCAGCCAGAATATGAGCAGTCTCTTTCTTGTCCACTATTTTGCGAGGGTTTGCGTAAATAGACCCCACCTCGAGGCTTGCGGCCATTTGCTCGCCCGAACGATCCATTATCATGCCCCTGCGGGCTTCAAGATGAA
>JACRDE010000626.1 GCA_016212935.1 Desulfomonile tiedjei
ATCCAGAAAGGCCCCAAGATACTCTTTGCGAATTCACTTCTCAATTCATTGTTGGGCTATGCTCCCTGGGAATTGGAGGGAATGTATCACTGGTTCGTGTATCACAGGGATTATCAGGAGCTCACCCGAGAAAGAGCGATCGCTCGTATGCGAGGTGAAAAGGTCACCTCGCAGTACGAGGTCAAGTTGCAGCGAAAAGATGGTGACTCTATTGACGGAGAAATCAGCGCGAGAGGAGTCAAAGTAAAAGGTGAACCAGGTGTGCTCGTATGGGTCAGAGATATCTCGAAACGAAAGCGTTCCGAAGAAGCGCAAAGGCGCTTGGCAACAGCAGTCGAGCAAGCTGCCGAAGCAATTGTGATTACCGATACAGGTGGGAGCATTCAGTACGTCAATCCCGCGTTTGAACGAGTTTCAGGCTACCCGCGGGATGAAGTCATAGGACAGAACCCGAGAGTACTGAAGAGCGGCAACCTTGGCGAAACGTTCTATAAGAATCTGTGGGACACGATTCGCAAGGGAGAGGTCTGGACAGGCCGGTTCATCAATAAGAAAAAAGACGGAAGCATTTACCAGGAGGACTCGACAATTTCGCCTGTAAGAGACTCCCACGGCAAGATAGTAAATTTTGTTGCGGTAAAGCGGGACATGACTGAGCACCTCCAGCTTTCTGAACAGCTCCTCCAGGCCCAGAAAATGGAAGCCGTCGGAATCCTGGCTGGGGGAATTGCACACGATTTCAATAACTTGCTCCAAGTCACCTTAGGCTATTCAGAATTACTGTTGTCACAGAAAGAGGACGACGACCCGGATTCTGCAGACCTTCAGAAAATCTTTCATGCCGCCAAGAACGGAGCGGAACTTGTCCAACGACTGCTAACGTTCAGTAGAAAGGTTGAGCCAAACCCAGTCCCGTTGAATCTGAATAGACAAGTTATTCAAGTTGAGAAGCTTCTGCGACGGACAATTCCTAAAATGATCGCCATCCAGCTCGATTTATCCGATGAGCTTGCCAGGATTCATGCAGACCCATCCCAAGTGGAACAAGTTTTGATGAATTTAGCCGTGAACGCCCGTGATGCTATGCCTGATGGTGGAAAACTCACCGTGAGGACGAGAACCGTCGCACTCGATGGCGAATGGTGCAAAACGCATGTGGGTTCCAAACCGGGGGAGTACGTCCTCTTGACCGTTTCGGACACCGGCCTTGGCATGGATAAGGCAACCGTCGATCACATATTTGAGCCATTTTACACGACCAAAGAATTGGGCCGGGGGACAGGGCTCGGCCTCGCCATGGTGTACGGAATCGTCAAGCAACACAACGGGCACATCACGTGTGAGAGTGAAGTAGGATCGGGCACGAGCTTCAACGTCTATTTCCCCGCCATAGAAGCACGCGAGGAGCCCAGGATGGAGGACTCAGGCATAATGCCTGCCTTTGGAATGGAGACCCTTCTCCTTGTTGACGATGAAGAGTTCATCAGGGAGCTTGGACGCAGGATTCTCAGTAAGGCGGGTTATACGGTGCTCACCGCAACGAACGGTAGAGAAGCTCTGGATCTGTTCAACAAGGAAGGAGCTAAAATTTCTCTGGTGATCTTAGACTTGATCATGCCCGAGATGGGCGGGAAAGACTGTCTCAAAGGCATTCTCGAAGTTAACCCGCACGTGAAGGTACTTATGGCCAGTGGCCTTTCCGCTCAGTTTTCCATGAAGGAATCCTTTGAAATGGGAGCGAGCGGCTTTGTAGGAAAACCATTCAGGATAAAGGAACTGCTTGGGCAGGTGCGCAAGATCTTGGATGAGACGTGAAAGGCTCAACGCGCCACGAGGCCATCCAAGGGGTCTTTTCACGATCATGAGGAATGTCGGCGCCTAGAATACCAAAGTGCCTTTTTCTCTAAATAGTGCACGAACATCCGCTCTGCGGAAAAACACGATCTGGTACGCAAAGAACAACAACCAAAGCAAAAAGAACGCCTTAACGAGCAGCTCTTTGATGTCTCCGGCCGGCTGCATGACGTTGACGAGGCCTGAAATGCAGCAGAAGGCAGAAACGATAAGAACAAGCGGAATTGCCCACTCTCTTCTGCGCCGCAGTCCGAAATATGCACAGCCATACAGTATGGCAAAAAGGACACCCTGCGCTACATCCCCAATTCCTGAAGATCTTGAGAGGTCCACTGGTA
>JACRDE010000625.1 GCA_016212935.1 Desulfomonile tiedjei
GGGAATCCGGCTCCAGAACCAACGTCCAGCAAATTAAACGACAATCCTCGAGGAAGCACCTTAAAAACAGTCAAAGAATCCAAGAAATGAAGTACTGCAATTTCTAGGGGCTCTCTCACTGTCGTGAGATTTATTTTCTTGCCCCATTCCGAGAGCAGCTCCATATGCAGAGCCATTTTTGATGCCGACTCCGGCCTCAACTCTATTCCAAGAATCCGGCATCCTTGAAAAATGGCTTCAACAGGATCACGTGTTGGGGATTGTTGATTCATCGATCCATTTCAGGTATTCTGTAAGTCCGTCGGATATTTCCAGAGCAATGATTTCCGGAACCTCGTAAGGGTGCATATCTTTGATATTCGATTTAAGCTTGTCAAACAAATCGCGACGTGTTTTTATGATCAAGAGGTGTTCGGCTTCGTCACACAAGCGCTCTTTCCACCAATAAATCGAACGAATTTGAGGTATTATGTTCACACACGCGACTAATTTTTTTTCAACCAGAACGCGCGCTATTAGAGCCGCTTTCTCGATATCATCTATGGTAACAAGGCATATAATGTAGGGATTCATGTTTACTCCATATAGTGCTTTTTTGTTGACAAGCCACTATCCCTTGTATATTCTCCCCCCCGTTCGAGGAGCAGAGACTGTTCCCGAAAGCGACGGAGCGACCAACTGGGATTCTATCTATATTCTGTAATAACTTCAAGGTCCGTCAGATTCTATGAAGTTTCAGAGAATGGCTTAGTTAAGTATTTTCGGATCATTAGCCGGGGGGCTTATAATATACTTGATTCATGGATTATTTCGGAATTGTGGGTATTTTTGTAGAAAGGGAGTCGGTGAAAATGTTACTGTTTAAAATCGGAGACGTTGTGGTTTATCCGATTCACGGCGTGGCGCGAATAACCGATATAAGAACTGAAAAAATCGGTAATTCCGACCAGCTCTGTTACATTCTGGAGACGGAAATAAAGACAGCCAATGAAAGGCCGGTAATTAAACTACCAGTTGATAAAGTGGAATCTAATCGCGTACGCAAGATTGTTGATGAATCCGAAGTGCCCAAGGTTATAGAGATACTCCAGAAAAGAGCAGACAAAAGCGATTCGCAGACCTGGAATAGGAGACATCGCGAGTATCAGGAGAAAATGCGGAGCGGGAGCATATTCCAGGCAGCTGAAGTTTTCCGGGACTTGAGTATACTCAAAGAGACAAAAGACTTGTCTCATGGAGAGCGTCGGCTCTTTGATCAAGCAAGAAATCTCCTCATTAAAGAACTTTCCATTGCTAAGAGAACAGATGAAGGGGACATAGAGACGACCATCGGCACTATTTTCAAACGGTCCAATCCTCCCAACGCCATTAGATGAAGCCCGATCGTTTTCTTTTTCTCTTTTTTGAATTTGAAAGGACCGCCTCATAAATGCCCAGCAAGTTGTTTTCCGCTGTGCTCTTAATCACTTGTACTGGGTTCAGCGGATTAATCGGCTATTTGTTGCTAGGCAACTTATCCGGGGGAGCGTCTCTTGCCGTTGGCGGAGGTCTTCTTGGAATTCTCCTGCTGGGGTTATTGCGCCGCTGCCTACAACTGGACCCTTTCCGAATAATCGGTGGAACGGTCGGCCTCGTAGCCGGAGCGCTTTCTTCAACGCTCATAAGCTGGGGTTACCAGAGAAGCATAGAGCGTCCAGAAATAGCGTTGGCCTTATATGCGCTTGTTACTAGTGTTCTCTGCCTGATGGGGTTGCAACTGGGCTCAGCCAAGGCCAGAGAATTGAAGAAGAAGGCCGAATCCGTTCCTGAAGTTGGCCGAAAAACAATTGGAATCCTGGATACATCCGTCATAATTGACGGCAGGATAGCTGATGTCTGCGAGACAGGATTTGTCTGGGGAGATCTGATCATACCTCAGTTCGTCCTGAAAGAACTCCAAATGATAGCGGATTCTTCCGAGTCTACCAAGCGGACCAGGGGACGCAGAGGATTGGATATCCTGAACAAGATGCAGAAACTGTCACAGGTAAAAATAATAATTGACGATACGGATTACCCGTCTGTCAAAGAAGTGGACCAGAAACTTATTACCATGGCCAAGGAGACCGGGTATGCTATATTGACCAATGATTTCAATCTTAATAAGGTTGCTGAGGTCCATTCAATTCAGGTGCTGAATATTAATCAGCTTGCCAATTCTTTGAAACCTGTGGTGTTACCGGGCGAGACCATGAAGGTGCAGATCATAAAGGAAGGCAAAGAGCATGGACAGGGAGTAGCGTACCTGGATGACGGCACGATGGTGGTGGTGGACAACGGTCGCCGGTACATGGGTAGGAACGTAGACGTTAGTGTGACCAGTGTTCTTCAGACTACTGCAGGGAGGATGATCTTTGCCGTAATGAAGGTATAGGCAGGAAGGGCGCTAACAAAAGGGCCGAATCAGCTCCTAATTTCTATCTTATAGCGTGGGAACCGCTTTGAAGCTCAGACTGGTTCCCACGCGGATTTCTTTCGTTAAACCGTCGGCCGAGGCAGAAGGCCGGCTTTTTGGGCTATTTCTCCTACCTTTTCTTCCCATTCGATGGCCATGATGTGCACTCCGGAGATGCCCTTCATTTCCCGGAGTTGCTGTATTGTCTCCACAGCAATTTTGATGCCTTCTTCAGCCTGTTTTTCCTTGGGTGTGTCCTTCATTCTTTTGAGGAGTTCTTCGGGTACATCCATTCCAGGCACGTTGTTGGCCATGTATCTTGCCATTCCGAAGGATTTGAACGGAGTAACCCCTCCGAGGACGAACACTTTCTCGTGAAGGCCGCGATCCACGACGCCTTTCATCCATTCACCGAACTTTTTCAAGTTGAAGATACACTGGGTTTGGATGAATTCCACACCAGCAGCCACTTTCTTGGCGAGTCTGGGAACTCGGATCTCGAAAGGATCCGCAAAAGGGTTTTCTGCCGCGCCAATGAACAGTTTCGGAACGCCTTTGACTTCGTCTCCGCCCATAAACTTGCCTTCGTCGCGCATTGTCCGGACCGCATGGATCAATTGGATGGAATCGAGATCAAACACGTTTTTGGCGGCCGGATGATCGCCGAACTTTTGATGGTCGCCGGAAAGGCACAGCATGTTCTTCACGCCGAGTGCTGCGCCGCCGAGGATGTCGCTCTGTATGGCAATACGGTTTCTGTCACGGCAAACCATCTGCATGACAGGCTCCAGGCCTTCTTGCATCATGATCACCGAGGAAGAAATGGATGACATTCTCACAACGGAGGTCTGATTGTCCGTAATATTGAAAGCGTCCGCATTATTTTTCAGCAAGCCGCATTTTTTTCGGATGACTTCCGGATCAGCGCCTCGAGGCGGGCCGCATTCGCCGGTAACCGCAAATTGGCCGGATCTGAGTATCTTTTCGAGTCTGCTGTCTGTTTTACACTCGACGCTCATCGTTGAAAGTCCTCCCTGATCATCTTACGGGGACCTCCGTCCCTGTTGGTTCTCCAATCATTAGCGGGCATGATGTCTTCGTACCTGTCCATCATTCCGAGGGATTTCAATCGATCAATTATGAGCTGCCATGCGCAATCCACATCGGGGTCGATTTCGCACTTGCCTTTGGTAGAACCGCCGCAAGGGCCGTTAAGAAGACTCTTGGAGCATCGGGCTATGGGACAGATCCCGCCGGTGTAGTAGAGTTTGCACTCTCCACATGTCTGGCAGCGTTCCACGTAATAGCCTTCCTTTTTGGAACCACCGACGAAAGTTGTGTTGAGCGAGGGATAGACCGGCTTACCGGTGTACTTCTCAGCCATGAACTGAACACCTGCACCACAAGCCATAGAGAACACAGCGTCAACTTCAGGAACGATACTCTCGACCTGATCGACGTATTCGGGATCGCATTGTCTTTCTATGGTCTTTTCAATTATTTCAATCGGGTTGCCGGCTTTGTCTCTTGCCATTCTGAGCTGGCTGGAAAGAACGCGCACTTCGTCGTGACCGCCGGTGAGGCAGACGGTAACGCAGCCGCCGCACCCCAGGACCATGATTTTCTTGAGCCCTTCTGCCATGCGCATGATTTCATCGAAGGGTTTTCGTTCGCCTATGACCATTTTACGCCTCCAAAGGGACTTTACTGTGGTTTAAGCCGCTTTATCAGTTTTGTTTCGGTTTTTCTTGTTGAGAGGGCTCGGGCCCAAATTCTTAATACGTTCGGTGAATTCACGAGCAACTTCCGCAAATCTCGGGCCCATGGCGGCGCTCATATTGAACATTTCAAGCCGTTCAGGTTCGAGTCCAACTTCTTGAATAAGTTTTTTCGTATAATTCACCCTGGGTTTGGCTACGAGGTTTCCCTGAATGAAATGGCAGTCACCCTCGAGGCAGCCGGCCACGTATACTCCGTCAGCTCCTTTCTCGAAAGCTCGGAGCAGGAAAACCGGGGTGATTTTTCCCGTGCAAGGTAATCGAATGACGCGAATATTTGTCGGATATTCAAGTCTCATGCTTCCGGCGAGGTCTGCTGCGCCGTAAGCGCAATAATGACAACAGAATGCGACGATAGTGGGCTCAAAGTCTGCCATTGGTTCGGTCTCCTGGGTCTAGTCGTCTTGTGGAAATGCGATGGGTGAGCAATGAATCTAAACCAACGGAAGAAAAAAATCAAGATGTCAAAATCTTCCGGCGACCATTAAATATTCTACCATAAAAAACTAAAGTTTCAAGGGGACAAGTTCTACAGAGATTCTTTTTTTGTTCATGATAGTGAACCGAACCTTTTTCAGTTCGTCACACAAAAAAGAACCGTTCTTTTAACTTGACTGAAAAAGTACGGCCTGTTACCCTGACCTCAAGGTTAATCAGAGTAGATGGGCAATCCTGTAATCAGGATTCAAGGGAAAACGGTGAAAATCCGTTGCGGACCCGCCGCTGTGACCGGGGACGAAAGCCGTGAAACCACTGTCAGAAATGATGGGAAGGACGGCGAGTAGGACGAACCGGGAGCCAGAAGACCTGCCCATTACGTAACCGGGTGTCATGCTCTTCGCGGATCGAGAGCTTGGCAACAGGGATGAAAAACGGCATCCTCGGGTTAGTACCCGGGGATTTTTTTTGCCCCTGACCATTGTTTCTCCCCTCGAATAGCGACTCCTGAAAGACTGGTCTCAGTTAGTCTCAGATCCCATCGCAATGTTCCTGATAGGCACAAGGTATGCCATGGCTCGCATCGTTCTTGTTACAGGCGGTAGCAGAAGCGGAAAAAGCGATTACGCGCTGGAAACAGCTCAAGCTAGTCCCGGGAAAAGAGCCTTTGTTGCCACATGCCCGGTCACAGACGAAGAGATGGCACGGCGCATCCAAAAGCATAGGGACCAAAGGAGCGGCCTGCAGTGGGATACAATTGAGGAAAAGGTGAAAATTGCAGAGATACTGCGAAACAGTTCCGGATTCGACGTGTTCCTCGTGGACTGTCTGACCCTCTGGGTCAACAATATTATGTACGAAGCCTCTCAAGAAGGCCGTGACATGACGGAAGAGGGAATAGTGACCGAATGCGAAGATCTGCTCAGGGCCTGCTCTGGATTCAACGGCACGGTGATATTCGTAACCAATGAGGTAGGTTCGGGAATCGTCCCTGAAAATGCTGCAGCAAGACTTTACAGAGATCTTGTCGGACGCTGCAATCAAATTATGGCAAAGGAAGCGGATGTAGTGACTTTGGTCGTTTCCGGTCTGCCGATGAATATCAAAGAAAGGAATGAAATATGAGTCTTCTGGGAAAGACGATTGCTCGAATTCAACCTTCTGATGAAAGTCTCAGGTCTCAGGCCAAGCAAAGACTGGATCTACTTACAATGCCCCATTGGGCTCTGGGTAGGTTGATGGATCTGGCCATTGACCTGGCAGGGATGACCGGATCGATGAAACCCGCTGTGGACAAGCGAGTCGTTGTGACGATGGCAGGGGACCACGGGGTGACAGCAGAGGGCGTCTCCAAGTATCCCAAGGAAGTGACCGTTCAAATGGTCCACAATTTCCTGCAGGGCGGCGCGGGCATAAACGCGATCTCACGAGTCGTCAATGCGGATGTAATAGTAGTAGACATGGGAGTGGCCGGAGAAATATCAGGGGTTTCAGGCAATCCGAGTTTTCTTTCCAGAAAGATCGCACTGGGAACAAAGAATATGGCAGTAGGTCCCGCGATGACTCGCGATGAAGCGGCAAAAGCAGTGCAAGCCGGTATTGAGGTAGCTCTGGAGCTCTGTTTTAACTACAATTTGTTCGGGACCGGAGACATGGGAATTGGCAACACTACTCCCAGTAGTGCCATTGTAGCTGCAATCACGGGCGCGCCCCCGGAGCAGGTGACCGGTAGAGGCACAGGTCTTGACGACGAGCAATTCAAGAGCAAGGTGTCGGTCATTGAACGAATACTCGAAGTTAACCGACCGGACGCGAAAGACCCCTGGGATCTTCTATCGAAGGTGGGAGGCTTTGAAATCGCCGGCATAGCAGGTCTGATCCTGGGTGCTGCTTCAATGCGCAAACCTGTTCTCATCGATGGTTTCATTTCAACTGCTGGTGCGTTGATTGCCCAAGGTCTGTGTCCCGCGTCGGCTGACTACATGATTTCGGCGCATCGCAGCGTGGAACAGGGCCACAGGATTGCACTGGATCATCTGAAAAAGCAGCCGCTGCTGGACCTGGACATGAGGTTAGGTGAAGGCACAGGAGCTGCATTGGCTATGTCTCTCGTGGAGGCAGCGGTGCGCATACTGGTTGAAGTGGCGACCTTTGAGGAAGCTTCCGTATCTCAGGCAGACAAATGAAATCTATGGAAATGAGAGCGGGGTTCTAGGGCAAAGTCCACCCTGCGTTTCTTTCCTGCCAACCATAACAAAGAGAGATCCAGATGGCAGTCCCCAAACACGGCGGTAATCTTGCTCATCTATCAAGTACGTCGGGAATAGCTCGGGACAAGATAGTTGATTTCTCGGCCAACATAAACCCGCTAGGGCTTCCCGAGTGGTTTCGGTCTGTGGTGAGCTCGGTTTTAGAATCCGTGGTGCATTATCCGGACCCTGAAAACGCCAGTCTGATTTCTGCCGTTTCCAGGCGTTACGGAATTGATGTGAATGAGGCGATAGTCGGAAACGGTTCCACAGAGATCGTGCATTTGCTGACTAGAGTCCTCAATGCCAAACGCGCAGTGATTCCCGCTCCCACTTATTCCGATTACGAGGAGGCCGCGTCCAACGCCCGATTGGACGTTCTCAAATTTTACTTACCGGAATCCGAAGATTTCATGCTGGATCTGAACCGTCTTCAATCAGAATTGCGGGGGGACGAGATAGTTTTTCTCTGCAATCCCAACAACCCCACAGGGCGTTTGCTCGATTCGGTTGAGATCAGGAGCTTTGCAGAAGCGAATCCTTCAAGCACCTTCATAGTTGATGAAGCGTTCGGAGATTTTGTGCAGAATTTCGATAGTCTCACAAAAGATAGGCCGAATAATGTAGTGGTTCTTCTGTCCTTGACAAAGATTTTTGCCATACCCGGGTTGAGACTCGGCGCTGCTGTCGCAGATAGCTCCGTAGTCAGGGCCGTTCGCGACCTGCAACCTTCATGGTCAGTCAATACGATTGCCCAGGCAGTGGGTGAGGCCGCTTTGAATGACTCTGAGTACGTTGAAGCCAGTAGGGAGTTCGTTTGTGAGCCTCGATCGGAACTACGGGCAGAGCTCGAATCACTGCCAGGATTGAAGGTTTACCCCGGAGTAGCCAATTTCTTGTTGTTGCGTATTGATCGAAACGATCTCAATGCCGTGGAATTGGCAAGAAGGACGCTTCAATATGGAATAGCAGTAAGGGTTTGCGCCAACTTCGGTGGTCTTGACGGTCGATTTTTCAGAGTTGCAGTAAGAACCCCCGAAGAGAACAAGCAATTGCTGGAAGCTCTTAAGAAAGCTCTCGGAATTCAGAATAGAATTCGAAAAACGCGCAAAAAACCCGCTTTAATGTTCCAGGGAACCAGCTCAAACGCCGGCAAGAGCGTTTTGACCGCAGCTATGTGCAGAATTCTCCTTCAAGACGGATACACGGTCGCCCCCTTCAAATCCCAGAATATGTCTTTGAACTCCTTTGTTACCCGCACCGGCGGGGAGATGGGTCGCGCTCAGGTGGTTCAGTCCCAGGCTTGCAGGCTGGAGCCTGACGTGCGCATGAATCCGATACTTCTCAAACCAAACAGTGACACCGGGAGCCAGGTGATCGTGAGTGGTAAACCTGTGGGCAACATGGACGTAATGGAGTACGTCAAGTACAAGCCTGTGGCTTTTGAGGCTGCCAAGGCCTCATACGATTCCCTTGCAGAAGAATTCGACGTTATAGTCCTCGAAGGAGCAGGCAGCCCGGGAGAAGTCAACCTAAAGCATCACGATATCGTGAACATGCAAATGGCGAAGTATGCAGATGCACCGGTAATTCTTGTTGGAGACATTGACAGGGGAGGGGTTTTTGCCTCGTTTGTGGGCACAATGGAGGTGCTTGCCGAGTGGGAGCGAGCCCAGGTTGCCGGATTCCTGGTGAACAAGTTCCGAGGAAATGAAGACCTTCTCAAGGACGCGACGGAATACACCTGGAGACACACTAGACGCCCAGTATTGGGGATCGTTCCGTACTTCCACAACCTGGGATTACCGGAGGAAGACTCTGTTACGTTTAAGTCGGGGATATTTCCAGATTCCTCACCTTCGACGGATTTCATCGAGATTGCGGTGATCGATCTGCCGCATATTTCAAATTTTACTGATTTTGACGCGTTTCGCATCGAGCCCGACGTAAGCCTTAAAGTCATCAGAAAAGCAACCGACCTCAGGCAACCGGATGCAGTCATCCTTCCAGGAAGCAAGAACGTCATAGGTGATCTGGAATTCCTGATAGGTAACGGCATAGCCTCACGAATCAGGGAAATCATGGCAAACGGCACCGAAGTGATTGGTATTTGCGGAGGATTTCAGATGATTGGCGCTGGAATAGCAGATCCTCATTACCTGGAGTCCGACGGAAAAACCATAGCGGGCCTGGATTTTCTGGATGTGACGACCGTTTTGGCCCTGGAGAAGACTTTGACCCGCACTACTGGCATGCATCTGGAATCCGGGCTGAGCGTTCGAGGATATGAGATCCATCACGGTCAAAGCGAGTGCCGAGGGACTGAACCTTTTGTGAGGCAAGAAAGCGGTCTGATGGAGGGAGCGAAAACCCTGGACGGCAAGGTTTGGGGTACTTATCTGCACGGAATTTTTGATGCCGATGAATTCCGTAGATGGTTCATTGACAAACTGCGGCTCAGAAAAGGTCTTGAGCCGAGAAGAATTGTTTGCGCGCACTACGATCTGGAACCTGCTCTTGAGCGATTGGCTGAAACAGTACGCAGAAGCGTCAATATGGATGATATGTACCGTTTGATGAGGCTCTGATGAGACTTGAATACCAAATTCTCATTGCTGTGGGATTGGATCTGCTGATTGGCGATCCTAGAAAGCTCCCGCACCCGGTAAAATTTATCGGCCTACTGGCTGTCTCGTTGGAGGAGCCGGTCCGGAGAGTTATCAAGAACAAGAGGATGGCCGGAATCGCTGAGGTCTGCGTGGTGATCGCCTGCACCGGTCTTGTCACCTGGGGGATTTTACAGGCGGCCCATGAGTGGAACCCGTTCGTAGCGGACCTACTTTCCATATACCTATTATATTGCGGAATTGCTGCCCGCGACATGATCAGGCACAGCAAAGAGGTCTATACAGCTCTGACTACAGGGTCACTCGAAGAGGCCAGGCGCAGGGTAGCCATGATTTGCGGCCGCGATACTGATAGGCTTGACGAAACTGGCGTGGTCAAGGCCACTGTTGAGAGTGTAGCGGAAAACATGGTGGACGGCGTGACAGCGCCTCTTTTATACGGGGTGATCGGCGGTCCCGTAGGTATGATGGTCTACAAGGCCATAAACACGTTGGATTCGACATTCGGTTACAAGAATGAAAGATACCTGGAATTTGGCTGGGCGTCCGCAAAGCTCGATGATGCTGTAAATTTTATTCCAGCGAGGATGACCGGTCTGATTGTTCCGATTGCAGCGATGATCCTTCGACAAAAATGGATGTCGTCCGTTTGGATTTTCATGAGAGATCGAAAAAAGCATCCAAGTCCGAATGCAGGACATACTGAGGCCGCGGTTGCAGGCGCTCTGGGAATTGAGCTCGGCGGGTTGAGTTATTACTCTGGAAAGCCTTCAAACAAGCCTACTTTAGGAGATCCGATTTTACCGGTGAAGCCCGTTCAAATTCTTACCGCCAACAGGTTGCTTTTGATCACATCCGGTTTGGCACTGGCTGTTTTCATGATCACGAGGCTGATAGTGCTCGGACATATTGCTTGAAAGAGGAAGCAGTGCGCAGAATTACTTCCATGGAGAAGAAGTGAGCAAATCTTGCCCCAGAATCGTAATAGCCGGAGTCAGCAGCGGCGTCGGCAAAACCTCGGTCACCTTGGCCGTAGTAAGAGCACTCAGGAAAAGAGGCCTCAGGGTGCAGGTTTTCAAGGTCGGTCCCGACTTTCTGGATCCAACGTATCTCAGCATTGCATCAGGGCAGCCCTGCTACAACCTTGACGGATGGATGGCCGGACCGGATTACATGCGCAGGCTCTTCGAAGAAAAATCGGATCATGCGGACATAGCTGTCATTGAAGGTGTGATGGGTCTTTTTGACGGTAGCGATCCTGTGGGCCCGGAAGGAAGCACAGCGGAGACGGCACGTTTATTGGATGCGCCAGTGATTCTGGTGGTTAATACCCACGGAATGGCCAGGAGCGTGGCAGCGCTGGTGAAAGGGTACGCTGAATTCGATTCCCGAATTTCTGTTGCCGGCGTGATAGCTAACCACTGCGGATCGGAACGTCACGGTTCGTGGATGGCAGAATCCTTGGGAGCCTGCAAGCTCCCGCCTGTAGTCGCCGCAATTCCCAGAGGAGCCTTTCCGGAGCTTCCGAGCCGCCACTTGGGCCTGGTGACTGCTGATTCCCGAAATCTTACAGAAAGCATCCTCGATGCTCTTGCGGCCGCTCTGGAGAGGTACGGCTCTGTTGATGAAATTCTGCGCATGGCGGGCGCGGACTCCGTCCCTTCCGAGTCGCGAATGGGCGCTGATCTCTCGAAACAGGATGCTTCTGCCAGTCTCAGACTCGGAGTCGCTTTGGACGAAGCCTTTCATTTCTATTACCCTGACAATCTTGAAGCTCTCGAGGCAGCAGGTTTTGAGCTGGTATATTTTTCTCCAATTAGCCGGGAACGTCTTCCAGAGGATTTGGACGCCGTGTACATTGGAGGCGGATACCCTGAAACTCACGCCGCGTCCCTCGCCGAAAACCGGACAATGCTCGAATCCATCAGGCGCTTCGCGCAAAGCGGAAGACCACTCTACGCAGAATGCGGAGGGCTCATGTATCTGGCCCAAGGGATTGAATTGCTTGACGGGGTCAGGCACGAGCTGGTGGGTCTGCTCCCTCAATGGACGAAAATGCTGGCCAAGCGCAGGTCTCTCGGATACGTGGAAGTGTCATTTTCAGAAGATTCCCTGTTTGCAAGAGCCGGTGACAAGCTCAGAGGTCATGAGTTTCATTATTCGGAACTGACCGGTGATCCTGCCTCAGATGGGAATTGGAGGTGCGTCTATTCGTTGAAACGCCGGCGGAATAACGAGGACGCGTCTGAAGGATTTCAATGCGGAAATATTTTGGCAAGTTACGTGCACGCGCACTTTGCCTCTAGAACTGAAGCAGTGCAGCGCTTTGCTGCAATCGCTGCCGGGAGAATGCATTCATGAATGGAACACGTGCTTTTATCCACGAATTGTTAGAGAAACCAATGAGCGGCGAAGCCATTGAACAGCGGTCGTTCGACATAATCGACAAGGAAGCCTGCTGCAACGGATTTACTGTAGAACAATGGCCGATAGTAAGACGTATTCTGCACACTACAGCGGATTTCGGCATTGCCGGTGACGTGCGATTCTCCGGGGACGCAATACACGCCGGAACTTCTGCGTTAAGGTCCGGGAGCCGGATTTTCGTGGATTCGAATATGATTCGGTCGGGCTTGTCAATAGCCAGGCTCAGGCAGGTACAGCCTGAATATGAACAGGGGCACGTAGTGTGCCACGTAGCTGACGAAGATGTGGCTCAAAAGGCTCGGGAAACAGGGCTTCCAAGATCGTTGTTCGCTGTGCAAAAGGCGCGAGAAGTCTTTGATGGAGGTATAGCGGTCTTTGGGAATGCACCCGTTGCCCTGCTTGAATTGAACAGACTTATCATGGAAGAAGGGATCAAGCCGGCCCTGGTGGTCGCAATGCCCGTCGGGTTCGTTCATGTGACTGAGAGCAAAGAAGAACTCATGTCACTTCAGGTCCCTTTCATTGCAATAGCGGGACGCCGGGGCGGTAGTCCCCTTGCTGTGGCTACGATCCACGCCCTGTGTTCGTTGGTCGTTCAGAGCGGTTCGCAGTTAAATGGAGAATAGATCGGAACTGCAGACAGCGGTAGCATTTTTCCGAGAAAAGAGGTAAGGAATTGAGTAACGAAAAGACTGCAATAATACTTCTGGGACACGGCAGCAGAGTGCCGCAAGCAGGCAAACACATGGAAAAAGTTGCCGACGGGCTCAAGAGAAAGTACGGATACGTAATAGTAGAAATTTGTTACATGTCCAGATTGGGACCGCACTTCCCGGAGATTTTCGAGAAATGCGTGAAAGATGGGGCGACATCCGTAATGGTTATCCCGTACTTTCTGCACGACGGTTTGCATCTTGTGCTGGACATTCCGGAAATGATGCAGGAAAAGGCGAGACTCCATCCTCACGTAAAAGTTGTTCTCGGCAAAAATCTGGGCTTCGATGAAGTGCTCGTTGATCTTGTTGAGCGCAGAATAGCCGACTCTGCCGATTA
>JACRDE010000629.1 GCA_016212935.1 Desulfomonile tiedjei
CACGTGGCCGACAATTCATACCACTTCGCTTTCAAATATGTAAAATCGGGGAGGCAGTTCTTATTAATAACGTTCGATTTCTTGTTTTCTCGAGAAGAAGTTGGATTGCGATCGATGTAACTTGCTGCTTCTATGAGAGAAATCGGACGAAGTTTGGTTGCGGCCGCAGGCCGCGTCCTGTAAGAAGTTCCTCCCCGAACCCCACCTCAAGAACTTTTAGCACTCGCCGGAACCCCAAATTTCCTTTCAGAAAATGGGGGTTCCGGCAAATGATAAATTTTTCTGGAATGGGGTTTGGGGGGAAACTCTTTACCAAAGAGGGTCCTCCCAATCTTACTTCTTTGATTGCGCGTTGGTAAGATGAGGATTGGTGCCGGCGTTAGAGTCTCCAGGAAATGGCTTTCGGGATTATCTTCCACCAATAAGAATCTTGTGGGCTTGATTCTGGTTCATCGCTATCAGGTGGTGCCATCCTTGGCAGGGATCGTGAAATAGAATGTCGAGCCTTTTCCCGGCTCGGATGTCACCCAAATCCGGCCCCTGTGGCGTTGCACAATCTTTTTTGCAATAGCCAACCCCATACCCGTGCCTCCGTATTCCGTCCTTTTGTGGAGTCTCTGGAAGATCACGAAGATTCGATCCTGGTGCCGAGGTTCAATACCGATGCCGTTGTCTTGGACCGAAAAAACCCATTCGCTACCGTCCCTCACAGCAGCAACGTGGACGCGGGGAGGATCTGCAACAACGAATTTCAGAGCATTGCCAATCAGATTCTGGAATACTTGAACCAACTGGTAAAAGTCGGCTGTTACCGCTGGAAGAGGACCATGGGTAATTGTCGCACCCGTCTCTTTTGCAATAGACCTTAAATTTGAGAGAGTCTGCTCAAAGACCTCTTCACAATCCGACAGTTGAGGAGGTTTTCCTTTTGTGGATATGCGAGAATACGCCAACAAATCCAGAATCAGATTTTTCATCCGTACTACGGACTCGACAGAATATAGAATGAGCTTGTCAGCGTCCGGACCAAGTTTGTTTTTGTACCTCTTCTCCAACATTTGCATACAAGCGGCCACATTGCGCAAAGGCTCTTGCAGATCGTGGGAGGCGACGTACGCGAACTGTTCCAGATCTGCATTCGACCTGGTCAGATCGGCAAGAGTTTGTTCCACGGCCTCTTCCGCTCGCTTGCGCTCGGTAACGTCAATTCCCATCTCCAGGATAAGGGTGGAGCCGTCAGCGTCGATGAAGGGGAAATCATGGACATCGTAATTGCGCCCGTCCGGGCCTGTCCAATCCCAGCGGTGGGGTGCCATCGTCTTCAGAACCGTATAGGTTTCGCAAATCTCACACGGTTCGGCGCGCCCGAACAGGAATTCGAAACAGCGCTGGCCGTGGGATTCGCCGAACCGCTCCCGGAAGAAGCGATTGGCAAAAGGGACGTGATGATCCGGTGTCAGCAGCACGATGTAAGCCGGGAGGGTCTCCATCACATTGTAGAACCGCTGTCGCTCAGCTTTCACAGCCTCGTCCGCGCGCTTGCGTTCTTCGATTTCGATGATCAATCTTTCGTTTGCCAAGCCGAGTTCGGCAGTGCGATCCACAACCTTTTGTTCAAGTTCGGCATGAGCTTGTGCAAGTAGCTTCTCGGCCTCTCGGCGCCGTTCTTGGCTTCGATAAGCCTGGATGATATTGATGCAGGTCGTTACGTACGGCTGAAGGAAGTCCAAGAATTCTTTATCGTAGCCGCCAGGTCGATTGGCCATTCCGGCCATGCCGATGACCTTGCCTTCGGAGTGGAAAGGAACCCCCAGAAATGAATGAACAGTGGGATGGCCTTCAGGAAATCCGCTGCTCCGCGGGTCATTGGACGGATCATTCGAGATCACTGGCTCCCCAGTAAGGATCACAGTTCCCCAGAGTCCTTGAATATTGAAAAAGTCCAGTCCCTTGTCATCTTCAAATTTCCGATACATTTGACGGGAATCCGCATCCCACGAAATGTCAGTAATTGCACGATCCCTGAGATAAATCCGGCCGTCGTCCGTACGAAGAACTTCCCCAATGAAGCCGAATTCACTGTTGGTCAAGACAAGCAGGTCATGTAACAAATCTTCGAATAACTTCTCTACATTTGTGTCGGATATAAATTCCGTTTGGGCTCGCCGAACTGCTTGCAGCAACTCATTCTGTGTGCGGACTGTCTTCAATGCGACGGTGCGCTCATCCATCCTGAGCTCAAGTTCATCTCGAGCTTTCTTCAGATCTGTGGTATGTTTCCGGAGACCGTCAATCATGGCATTGAATGAGCGAGTTAATTTTCCCATTTCATCGTCACTGTTTACTTCCGTGACATGGTTCAAATCGCCCGCACCAACTCTCTCGGCTTCTTTTGACAACATCTTGATGGGATAAGCAACTGATCTTCTGATCAGATAGATGTTGATCAAAATGATTGAGGCCATGAAGACCGCGAGAGCAACTATCATCTCCTGAACAAGACTTCGCTTCTTCAAAGTCAAAGATTGAGTGGCCACACTCACATCATTTGCAGCGTTAACCAACTGCTCCAACTGGAGCGACATCAGGCCAGTCAACATCTCTTTGGCTCTCGAGCCTTGGGCTTGATCTTCGCCGCCGCCCGAAGTCCTCAATTCCACGACCCGCTGATAAAGATAATTCACTGCTTGAAAACTATTCTTCAAATCCTCCAACAATGATTGGTCAATCGATTCAAAGGATATTTCATCGCTTAGTATTTGACCGAGAATCTCGTTATGTCTATCCCATTGCTTCAGAGCCGGCTTACTTCCTTCATTCAGATAGTCATCCATAAGAATCCTGAGCATGAGGGCGGACCGGACCGCTTGTGCAGTGGTTTCAATTCTCTTGAGACCGTTTTCTACCTGACGAGAGCCCCAGAAAAGAATCAATGCTGTTCCCAAGACACATAGTATGAGAACCCAGGTGCTTATCCGTATTCTGCGCTCGATGGTCATCGGCAATTCCTACAGCATATTGATCTTATTCGGTTCGACGGATTTCAAGGCATCAACGTAGATGAAATCAAGTAGGTCCAGTATATCTGGTTTTGGGGCATGAAGCCCGGATCTTAGCCACCTCAATTCGGCTTCCATTTTCAAGATGAGGGGACGGTGCAGTCCGAGGCGAAATCTGTGATTCATCCACAACGACCCTAAATGGCGGCTTTCCAGTTGCTTTTCCACGATCCCCATAGCCGCTGTCTCGTTGTTTTTGATAAAGTCCTCTGCTGAAGCCAAAGCCTTGAGAAAACGCGGGATTGCAGAAGATTGTTTCTCGATCGCCCCAAGAGTGCCGAGTAGTAACCAATACTCATCTTGTCCGCTCTGACCTTGCCAACTCACGGCATTTTTTCCCAGCTCTTTCTTCATCATACTGGCGAAAGGCTCCCAGACTATCGCTGCATCGATTTCTCCTCTTGCAATGGCTGCTACCTGTTCAGAGGGCAAAAGGTCGACTATTCGGACATCCTCGGGTCGGATCCCCTGCAGAACCAGGAGAAGATGGAGATAGTATTCCGAACTGGTGTTAAGGGCCACTCCTACGCGCTTGTTCTTGAGATCCGACTGATGGTTGATTCCATGATCCTTCCTGGCGACAATTTGCTGGTCCCGAGTCTGATCAAGAATTGAAATGATTCGAAAATCCGTTCTTTCAAGGCCGTGACGAACTGCGGCAAATTCTGTGGCCGTCGCAAGGTCCAGTTTGCCCGCAAGCAGGTCTCCGATAGCTAAGTGACCGGATTCATATATTTTGAAGTCTATGTCGAGTTGTTGTTCTGAGAAGTATCCTCGGACTTTGGCAATCCAGATCAAAGACGAAAGATCGTTTGCAGCAGTGCCTACGGTGAGACGCACCACGGATTGGGTGGACGGTGTTGTCGACTTTGAAAAATCACAGGCGGTCCAAATGACGGGACTGAGTGACAGTACCGATATAATTAGAATTCCAATTGTTTTCTTTGCCAACCTGCCAAGTCCTTTCGGTGTGACTCTTCTGTCCAAGCCAGCCGCAGATGTGAGAAGTCGGCAGATGTCTCTAGTCTTTGCCCTGCAGGTACCCTTTGGCAAATCTGCAGATAGCTCAACTACTTGCGAAGGGACCGCCTGGACCGGGTTGTTCATGTTGGGCCCCCCCCATCACCGTGACCCAACGAGATACGGGAATCCTAGAAGTTCTTGAAAAGGTGTTTGGTGAGAAACTTCTTACAAGAAGTTTCTCACCAATTCTTCCTTCTTTGAACGGAATTCCGCATTACCGACTTTGGCGCAAGGCTTCTTTGGTCATAATTTCCCACTTTACCATTGAAGATCACATTGATTCCAGGAAAAAGGTCGAGGAGTGGAATTCATCTTCATTGCCATCTCGGCTGAGAATTTCGACTGCATAAAAAGACTACCGGAAATAACTACTGCAGGAAACTGCTGCAAACCCCCCCGGGCATCGATTCGCCTAAAAGTCCACAAATTCGCTACGGAGGCCGTATGCCTCCTAAGTTACGAACGTCACGACCGTGTTTCGCTCTGAAGGCGCTCCGACAGTGTTGTGAAAACAATTGCTAAATGGCATTAGATATTCTCGACCTCCAGCACCTGACTGGTCTTGGGCGTGACACGAGCCCCTCGACCGCGACGAACACCTGCTATCCACAGTATTTCTCCGTCTTTCACAAGCAACGGGATAGATTTTCTTTGGTCACGCGGTATTTTCAGGTCGATGAAAATCTTTTTCAGTTTCCTGGACCCACCCATACCCCAGGGGTGGAATCGATCTCCTGTCAACGTGCTTCGCAAGATCAGCGGAAATGCTGCGTTTTTCGCATCAAAAACTGCTCTATGTTTACCGTCCGCGTCCTTGGGGTCGTGCTCCCGACGGACAGCTAGTCTAATTCTTATTTTGAATCCTGATGGGGGGAATTCGTAAACACCTGGTCCGGTAATCTCGATTTGATGCCTGGTTTCAAAGGCTTCCGGTCGCTTGGTTGCGATTAGAAGCTCTTCATAGTTGCGTCGAAGAAAGAGGTTGCCCGGCAAAGTCACCGAGCCAGAAGGCTTCGCAGAATAAACCAGACTCGTTGCAGATTTTATGTGAACTCGCCCCACACGAACTTGCTGTCCGCAAACTTTGTACAGAGCGGACAATATGACTCTGGAAACCAGGACGGTGTGGGCCTCTCGCAAGCGGGTTATGTTCAACGACAGGCCGGATTCCTTCTGAGTGACCGTTTCCTTGTAGAGCTGTTCTGCTAGACCGGCTACGTAATCCTCTTCCTGTCTTAGGAGTTCCATTGTCCGTTCAAGGGGTTTCTTAAAGCTTGGGAAACGCTCCCGAACACAGGGCAGCACTCGGCCCCGGATGAAGTTGCGGTCAGTTGTTGTCTCAAGGTTTGTGGGATCGGTTCTGTACTCTATGCTCTGACTTTCGGCGTAATTAAGGATCTCGGACCGTGTTGTTCGGATGAACGGCCTGATTATCCTCCGGTGCGCCGGTCTGATACCCTGAAGGCCTTGAATGGACGAGCCCCTGAAGATACGCAGGAAGAAAGTCTCGATTTCGTCATCCAGATGGTGGGCAGTGGCTATTGTCGAAGCAGAGAATTCTTCGGCCACCTCAGCGAAGAACTCGTACCTGGCCATGCGACCGGCTTCTTCCAAGCTCATGGACCGATCAGCTGCAAGGGCTCGCACGTCAACTCGCTTGATTCTGCATGGGAGTCCCAAATCGGCTGCCGCGTGAGCCGTGAATTCAGCATCTGCGAATGAATCCGCTCTCAAGGCGTGATCAAGGTGAGCTACAACGATCCCGAAATCAAGCTGCGAGGTCAAGGAACTCAAAATACGCATCAGCGCCGTGGAATCAGGGCCGCCCGAAACAGCGATTACCACCATGGAACCGGGCTCGATCATCCGATATTGCGTGATGAGGGCTTTTACCGACTCAGTGAGGCTGTTTTCTTTCTTGGAGTACGCCATGTTGCCGGAAGACTCTTTTTCCTGGGTGTTATACGGATTGCCAAAAGTTTTGTCCGTTAGAAGGCCGATTCCTGTTAAGACGTTAGTAAGTTACCGGCAGAATGGAAAAGACCTACATTGTTAGTATGATAGAAGTTTTTGCCGGAAAGGTCCGGAAAACCGGCTTTTTTTAAAAAGCGGGTTTTCCGGGTATTTTCGGACATGAATTTTGGCATTTGCTATACACTAATTGCGAACAAACCGGAAATTTGTGGTACTGTCGATCAAGTTTGCAGCGCCAAACTGGGGAGCACTCTTACTGGTTGGAGCATACATTCCCACTAGAACGACTTCATAGGGACTGGCAAGGCGCCAATGCAACGACGTTTTCAGGTGTCGTTGTGACGGTCCCCTCTGCGGGAGTTGGTATTAGTCAGCTTGCTTGAGTTTTACCATTTCGTTGTTGCAGCTTCGAAACTCTCTGTACAGGGCGTCTATTCTGTTGTCATCCGTTACACTGTCTACCGCTTCCGCGCGCAGGATCTCGTCCAGCAGTTTCTTGCATTCCGTGGCCTTGACCACGTCCGGTTTGCACGCTTGTTCGCATTTTTCGTCAGAGGAACGCAGTTCATTCATTTTTTTTCGTAACTCCAGCATTCGCGTGCGGAGGTCGTTTACCTGTTGAAAATTCTTAGATTTAAACGCGACGTTGAGCTCCGCGTCCTTCTGCAAAAGTTCCTGTTGAATACCCTGTTTGTTTTTATGGATTTCCTTGCAGTCATCGCATGTGACAGCGCGCGCTGCTTCGGCTGAGAAAAGAAAAGATGCCAAGACAACAATCCAAGCTAATGTGGAACGCATGGGTCTCCATCCGAATCCTGACTTTTTCCTATCCTAAACTAAAATGCCCCAAGTTTTCAAAGATATTGTCTTGAAAGCCACGGGGCACCCAGAATCAGTCTCCATCCTGACCGCTTTGAGGCAGGCAAACCCTCCAAAAAACCTTTAATACTTGCCTGAATCCTTATTTTTCCACGGGAAAAAGAGGATTCAGGCAAAATGGTAGAAGTTCTTGGGATGGGATTCGGGGAAACACTTCTTACAGGACGCGGCCTGCGGCCGCAACCAAACTTTGTTCGATTTCTCTCATAGAAGCAGTAAGTTACATCGATCGCAATCCAACTTCTTCTCGAGAAAACAAGAAATCGAACGTTATTAATAAGAAGGGTTTCTCCGATTTTGCTTCTTTGATTGCGAATTCGTATTAGTGGTGCGCCTGGGGTCATTTCATTTTGCGGAGCCGTACTTCTACTCCATTGACCCCTTTCATGAGATCTGAAATTTTACTCAGATCGGTTTCGCCGGTGTGGTAGGGGTACAGAACCTTCGGCTTAAAGGCCTTTGCGGCGTCGGACACCATTTCCGGAGTCATCGTATACGGCAGGTTCATAGGCAGAAAGGCTATGTCGATGTCCTTCAACGCTTTCATTTCTGGCGTATTTTCAGTGTCACCAGCTATGTACACTCGCTTATCCCCGAAAGTCAGCACGTAGCCGTTGCCTGCCCCCTTGGGGTGGAAAGGCTGACCCGTGTCCCTCATGTGAACGAGATTGTAGGCGGGAACAGCTTCGATCTTTAGGCCATCCACGGTCATAACGTCGCCGTTGTGCATAACGGACCCGCCCGGCAATTTCTTTGCCACCGTTTCCGTTGTGATCAGCTTGGTCTTATCGGTCTTGACCTTGTTGATTGCGTCCGAGTCCAAATGGTCTGGATGCTCGTGTGTTATGATTATTAGATCCGCTTTGGGCATTTTACTGAAATCGGTGAGCTTTCCGTATGGGTCGACGTGGATGATCTTTCCGCCGTACCCCAGCATCAACGTGCCGTGTCCGATAAAAGTAATTTTCAGGTCTCCGCCAGTGGTCTTGATCACGTCTTCCTCGAAGGCGCCGACTGGTGCGGCGAATGCGAGGCACGCCCCGAACAGGGCAAAACAAATGATCAATCTGAACATTGTACACCTCCCCGAGCAGACTTTTCCCTGAAACTATTATAGAAATAATGTGGGAACTGTATCAATAGCAAATACTATTCGCGGCACGGAATGCCGTTGTTCCAGACGCTCACGATCCAAGGACAATGCCCCATTCACTGAGGAACGCTGAGATCATGAATGTTCGCCAGTCCCGCGAGCGTGGAAATGGCTGACATAACTTTCTTCACTAGCATCCGTATGAAGCGAATTTGATTTCAAATCAGTAGAATTGGCCCGCTGAAGAGGGTTCCCTGGGGCCCCGCCCCCTTCCTCAATCTAATGTGAACCTGTATAAGTGTAGCGAACGAGCGAGACGGAATTTCACCGGCAGGCAGCCATGGGAGGAATCAATAATGAAGGTCACGGCGTTTAATGGCAGCGCCCGTATGAACGGGAACACTACGATTCTCCTGAACACGGTTCTCGAAGAACTGCGCGAGGAGGGGATAGAAACTGAACTCGTTCATCTTTCAGAACTTGAGATCAAAGGTTGCACAGCGTGCTACCAGTGCTGGAACAATAAGGATCAGCAATGCGCGGTGGACAATGACGATGTGAACGAACTTGTGGACAAAATGGTTCACTCGGAAGGTATAATTCTGGGGTCCCCTACCTATTTCGCGGACATAACCTCTGAAATGAAAGCCCTGGTGGACAGGGCTGGGATGGTCTCTAAAGCCAATGAAGACATGCTCAAACGCAAAGTAGGCGCAGCGGTTGTTGTGGCGCGCAGGGCCGGATCAATTCACGCGTTCGACTCACTGAATCATTTCTTTTTCATAGGCGAGATGATCGTGCCGGGAGCCTCATACTGGAATGTGGGATTCGGCAGAGAAATAGGAGAAGTGGCAAAAGACGAAGAAGCACTGGGAACGATGAAGACCCTCGGTCAGAATATGGCTTGGCTCATGAAGAAGATTTATTCAAAATAGGGAGGTAGCGATTCGCCGCGATGTACTAATATTAACCCTCAATCAAAGAAGTAAAATCGGGGAAACCCTTCTTGTAAGAAGTGTTTCCCCGAACCCCATCCCAAGAATTTCTAGCATTTGTCTGCATCTTCATTTTCCAGCGGAAAATGAAGATGCAGAGCAGTGCTAAAAGTTTCTTGGAAGGGCTTGGGGAACCTTCTTCACAAAGAAGGTTCCCCAAATTCTTACTGCTTTGAACGAGCATTATCGCATCAGAGGCACACAGGCCGTCCCGTGCAAGCAACTGCGACCTGGCATCGGCACAAAAAGCGGCATGGACAGGCAGGGAGGCGCACCCAGCAATTCAGGCACTAGGGCCACTTCAGGTCCTTGGGCTCTAACAGACCCCGTCTGGCAAGGGCGCGTCTAACATTGTTTCCGTGGGTCCCGACGACCTCGCCG
>JACRDE010000630.1 GCA_016212935.1 Desulfomonile tiedjei
AGTGCGATCTAGTCCGACCAGCTTGGATGACATGGTCTTCGTAGGGAGCTGGGATCAATGTCTGTATGCGATTGATGCCGCAACAGGCCGAGAGAAATGGAGATTTCCCACCAGGAAGGAAATATGGTGCGCTCCCGCGGCGAGTGAAGGCATTGTTTATTTTAGTAGCACGGACGGCAACTTGTACGCTGCCAACGCGCACGACGGTTCAATGAGGTGGATATTCAAGATCGGCATGCCCATGTTCAGTTGGGTCGAATCAGCGCCGGTAATCGCCGAACAGCTTCTTTTCATCGGCAGCCATGATGGCAAGCTTTTCTCGATCGATGCCTTTTCGGGACAGCCGCGATGGTCATTCAGCACCAAAGGGCCGGTGGATTCCTCGCCCCATGTTGCTGATGGCACTGTCTTTTTCGGGGGGCAGGATGGCTACCTGTATGCTCTCGAAGCAGAGAGCGGAAAAGAGAAGTGGAGGTACGACGCTGAGAGCGCCATTTTCAGTGCCCCAACTCTAGTGCGAGGAAAGCTGTTTTTCACGAGCTCAGCAGGGAGGCTCCACGCGATTGACTCCGTGACCGGGCGAGAATACTGGACTTTCTCGATTCCCAATCAATTTCTTTCTTCCCCGGCGGTTTCAGGGAACAGCGTGTACTTTGGGAGTTCAGACAACCACCTGTATGCAATTGACTCTGATAGCGGCGAGGAACTCTGGCGCTTCGAAACGGGGAATCAGATTTTTTCGGCTCCCAAGGTGTTGCACGGAGTCATCTATTTCGGCAGTAATGACTTTTACTTGTATGCTTTGCAGGAGCCTGGTCGTCATTGATATACTGATCCGGCATTCGCTTCTCAAACTTGCAGGACCATGCGAATGCGAGATGCCCAGAATGAACGGGGTTGTTTTCGTGACGCACTCAAGGTTGCTCCGCCGAAAAAACTAGATTTTCAATTACCACCAGAACTGTGCGGACGTTCCTGACTCTGAGAGACCTCATGTGGATCCTTCCGCGGACTCTGATCTGATCCATCCCGAGCACTCCTTCGGCTACAAGCGGAATCCGGTTGTGCAGGACTTTGTCTATCAGTTTTTCGGCCCGCAGGCCGTCCGCTGAACTCGGGAAGAGAAGTTTGAAGTGATGGCCTTCAATTTTTCCACGATCACCAGCCACTCTGTTGCAGGCTCTATTGGCAAAGGCAACCTGGCAAGATTCATTCACCAACAGCGAGGGAATTGGCATCGCTTCGAGAAACTTTTCAAAGAAACCCAGCCGAGACTGTCGCAGGTCAAAACTGCCTGAAGACGACACCTCATTCACAAATAGAGTGCTTAGATCAATTGTTTCTACCGACAAGCTCTGCACATCGGAAATCTCCGTTAAGCTCTGCCCCCCTTTCGAGATAGAAGATGCATCTTTTCCGCTGTTGCTCATCTCTCGCTCCTCTCGATGCAGCGACGGTTTACATCAAGAAGTCATTATCGTCCGGGCCGCGGCTCTTTGTCAATTCACCCCGAAGAACCTTCTCTAGTGCGGTAAGGACTTGTTCGAATGAAGCGTGGAGCCTGCGCCATTCCGAGAATGGAGTGCGGTTCTCGACGTCTATGTTTCCTGTTTGAACTCACAGAGGTATGACAGACCAAGGATACTCAAACGTCTCCAATGACGCGGTACCTCTTCGTCAACGGTTGATTCGAGTTTCTTGTTCTATTGATATTGGTATAAAAACAAAGAGTTATAGCCCGATCCCAGGGTAAAGTATTCTGGCACAGTCGGGACAGATGCCGTGACTGAACTCAACTCCAGCGCGATCCCGGATGTAAGATTCAATCTGCTGCCAGTAACCTTGGTCGTCACGTATTTTCTTGCACGATGCGCAAATGGGCAGCAAACCGCTTAGAGTCTTTACCTCAGTGAGGGCTGTTTGAAGCTCGTTCACAAGGTTCTCAAGCTCCTGTTCCTTCCATTCCCGCTCAGCTATCTCGATTCTAAGCAGTTCATTAGCCTTCACGAGCTCGGCAGTCCTTTCTTGGACGTCTTTTCGCAACTTGTTCCTCGAAGCTCTTAGCTCTTCTTCTGATTCCTTCCTACTGGTGATGTCTTGCTGAATTGCCCAGAGTCCCTCTAAAAATCCGTCTCTGACATCTGCAACCAGAGTGTTGTCAAAGTAACGTATGGTTCCATCGGTACGAGTGGTTCTCGTCTCAAAGGACCACACCGAAAAACCTTGCGAAACCCACTTGCGGTAAAGCAGCTCATAGGTGCCCCCGAAAGGAAGCAACTCATCCAATCGCGATCCGATGAGGCTATGAACGCTCTCAAGTCCATGGATCTTCGCGAATTCCAAATTCCCACCGATAAGTCCGGCTCGCGAGACGGCGTGGAGTGCCTGTTCCACTGGCGCATCAACGGAAACCGGGGCCTCCAAAACAAATTCACCGATTCCTCCTGGAAATACCTGGACAAGCTGGTGATACTTTGCGTTAATAATCGTCTCCAACTTTTCGGCAGTAAGATCCTGCAAGATGGCTAGTACAAGCCTTTCCTTCCTGAACCTCACGGATCTAAGATGTGCTCTGCACCAGAGTCTCTTTCCGCTGAATTCCATCGATCCCTCGAAGGAACGAGTCTTTCTATCCTCGAATACCTTGTCCAGACTGTGCCGTGCCGTCTCGCCCTCATCGGGAGAAGTAAAGAAGGATGAGAAGGCAATGCCCACGAAGAATGAAAGATCATTTTCCAGGAGGAGTGATGCCTTGTTGGCAAAGAGAATTCTCTGGGACGGGTGAACCAACATGGCAGGTATAGGAAGGGCCTCCAGCAGCCTGCTGAAGTAGTCGTTTCCTGCTTGGCGCAGGTCGAAGCTACCTGAACTGGTAACGTCGGACGTAAAGAGCTGGTCGAATTCTGAGTTTCCTGCCGTAACGTTTAACAGTTCTGCGACTTGGCGGCCATCCGGTATCATTACTTGCGCTGCCTGTTCGATCACATTGCTTTGGCTTATCGGCATTATGGTTCTCCTAATCTGTTGTTCAATTCTTTCCCCCGACTCCTGAACTGTCCCTGAATGCCAGCTACACAAGTTGATTAATTAAATCTCGTGATTCTTGAATCTTATCTTAAAATCTTGAAGTGTGTATCCTTTCTCCAGATGACAGGCAAGACATTGATCCAAAAGTGCCGTGCGCTCGTTGACAAACGTGCAGTAATGTGGCGGAATCGTACCGTCTCCGATCAATCGTCTGAAAGTGGGTATCCTCGTCAGATCAAGCTTGACTCGACGCTCGCCGCACCTGTCTTTGAGTTCAAAACCGAAATGGCATAGAAGGGTTGGTTGATGAGTCTCCTCGCTCTTGGACTTCTCAATCTTCGAATTGATCTTAAGCTTCATTTCTCACCTCACGAGTTGTGTTGTGTCTCTTCGATGAGGCGCCCAGCAATTATGACAAAACAGCGGAAATCGCTTTGTCGCGTATCACATCCTCCATTCCGCAGAAACAAAGATCACTCAATACCA
>JACRDE010000627.1 GCA_016212935.1 Desulfomonile tiedjei
TATTTGGCCAATCCATGACACCTTTCGGAATTGACGCTCTCGATAGAGCGCTGTCTGTGCTATTTCAAGTCAAGGGGGACTTTATCCCTGATTTTCGGCTCATAGACTACCTGGTAACGGTCCTGAGCACAGATGAGAGCCCGGCCCTCGACGGAAGACTGGGAAACGCAGAGCGCCTGAAAAAAGACCTGACCGATCTTGGCGTGTTTGATGAAAAAATGTCGGTGTACATGCTGTATCGGTTACGTGAATTTTCGACAGTAGGATTCTCGGGATTCGAGGGACGCCATTACAGCCTGTTTGAAAGCCTGGGTGACGATATGGGGAACGCTGGCAGCCTGCAAACCCTTATTACGGCTCTCGCCTTTAAACTGGTGCTGCAAGGAACGGTCACACACTCGCACATTCCTGACAACCCTTTTGTGGAAAGTGAACGAAGGCAGATTTTTTTCGGTTCGGCCATTGGGCTGCCTACCTTTTTCATCCTGAGCAATACCGAGAACCTGTTTATGAAGAGAATAATAGAACGCACCCGAGGAGTGCGTTACAGCCACCGCTATCCGGGCTACCTGAGGGTTTACAACCGGCAGTATCTCCTTGCCCTAATGGGTTTTCTTACCGAACAGGCGGCGGATCTAATTGAAATGCTGAAGCTGGAAAACACAATGCAGGATTTGGCTAGAAGACTGGAACGTCCTGAAGAATACTCCGTTGCACAGAAGCTGACCCGGGGCATCGCCCGGGAAGCAGGTGTCAAATCACCCATGAGTGTCGAAGCGGAAAGCCTGAACATGGCCTCGGAACGATACTATCGCACCGTCGTGAGGAAGAGGCACATCGTCGAAGGTCTTGGCTTCTTGAGTGAAGACCTCCGATCCATGGATTCCGGACTTACCGTTGCAGGGGAAGACTGCAGCCGTGCCGTGTCGTATTCCATCCACGATTTGGGGGCCGGTGAATTTCTTGAAAGAGTTCGGGATGAGGTAATCGAAGAAAAAGCCTCGCTGGAAACCCTTAAGAGACTTATCGACCTTACCCTGATAAGCATTCATGTTGATACGGCCCAAGCATCAAACAGACCGGGGAGAGCGAATATTGATGAAAGCTATTCCGCACCAATATGTGGAGAGGGAAACTGGTAGAATATGTACAGAAAAACTCATCGGTGATAAGGCAATCCAGTTGCTTTATTCAGTGGCCCGCGAAAAAGCTCCGCTCGTTTTCAGGGCACTCACCAGCGCCCGTATTTCGAGCCTGATTGCTTCCGCAAGATACGATTCGTCCGTTCATGATTGGACAAAAGTCTCTATGCAGCGATGTGGTCTGGATCTCAGTGAGTGCATTGACTCTCAGAAATTGAACACAGCGAGAAAAATATTCGAACGTAAAATCCGGTACTGGGAATACCGGCCCATGCCTGAAGACAATGGATCAGTTGTTTCTCCGGCGGACGCCAGGTGCATAGTTGGTTCATTGAGGAAAACTTCCAGACTGTTCATCAAGGACAAGTTCTTCAGCCTTGAAGAGCTTGTTGGAACGGACAAGCCGAAATGGATCGACGCCTTTCTCACCGCAGATTTCGCAATATTTCGGTTAACACCTGAGAAGTATCATTACAACCACACTCCTGTTGCAGGGCAAGTGGTAGACATCTACGAAATTCCCGGAGGTTATCATTCGTGTAATCCCGGCGCAGTGGTAACAGTGGTGACTCCGTTTTCAAAGAACAAACGGGTCGTTACGGTCATCGACACTGACGTTCAGAACGGAACGGGCGTTGGGCTTGTTGCAATGATAGAAATCGTGGCACTCATGATCGGAGATATAGTTCAAGCTTACAGCGAAACCCGATATGAAAATCCATCTCATGTGACAGTGGGAATGTTTTTGAATAAGGGCTTACCGAAAAGCCTGTACCGTCCCGGGAGCAGCACCGATGTCCTGCTTTTCCAGGAGGGGCGGATTAGATTTTCGGAGGATCTTGTTCGTAACATGCATTTGTCTGGAGTGCATAGTCGGTTTTCCCAGGGTTTCGGTCAACCTTTGGTGGAAACGGACCTAAAGGTACGATCCATCGTTGGAACTGGAGCAATGACGCAAGGAGACGCAACGGCATTCGATGTCGCTGCCGGCTGAAGCGTTGTTTCACCACAACAATACTTGAGTTAGGAGTATGGAGAATGTTTGACGCATTGTTCGTCCTGGGGTTGTCAGTCTGTCTTGGGTTGCTTCTCAAATGGGCTTTTGCGAGCTTGCCGGAAGAGAGATGGCAGATACTCGCGACGCTTCCTGTTGCCAAGGATGGACCCGACAACTGGATCGGTGTCAATCTTACATACTACGGTTTGTTCAGCTCCTTGGCCACGGTCTTGTCTGTTTCAATGGTGTTTCTCCTGTTGGGGGCTATTCATATGCCTGCGAAAGTGACGTTCATACTCGTGGGAGTGCTCTTTGCTCTTTGCCTGCCGGCATCCAAAATTATCGCAGGCATCGTTGAAAAAAAGCCTCAGACTCTCACAATAGGCGGAGCTTCTTTTGTCGGCTTTCTTTTGGCTCCATGCGTGGTGTGGATATTGAACTCTAATGCCGTCCTTGGAACGCCTCATGTTCCTGCTGGGTGCCGCGATTTCTTGTCAGAGATGAATCAAGTGAAACCAGTCAGATAGCTACGAGAAAGTAGTGGTATCCGGTCCTCGAACAGGGTACATGGCGTTTGCGGACGAATGTATCCCTGAGGAGGACCGGAGATGGAAAGA
>JACRDE010000628.1 GCA_016212935.1 Desulfomonile tiedjei
CTCATCTTCTACGCAGAAAATCATTGCGACGTTTTTCCGCCGTCAATGGACGATCTATCGAAAGACTTTTTTGATCAATGCGGCTACGAATCGGAAAAATATTCGCACCACTCGTTTCTTGCGACCAAAGACCGTTGCCATCTTATCGTCTTTGAGCAGCCCGGTTTGTGGAAAGATCACACGGTTGCATACCTTGATTTGGACACAAGAGGGAAATGGAAACTGATCAATTCAAATCCGTTCAGCGCCTTGAAAATCCATCGCACAACCGAACAACAATTTCGAGAATATATCTCAAAACTCACGACTCCAACCCTACTGCCGGAAGACAGACTTGTCGCCGCCGCAGAGAGTGGTGACAGTCAGAAGGTCAAAGCCATTCTTGGCGAGGTAGTCTCGATAGATAGCGAAGACCAAAGAGGTTGGACAGCATTGACAATTGCCGCCCAAGAAGGCCAATCCGGTGTTATTGAATTCCTCCTGTCAAAGGGAGCCAAAGTTGATTTAAGGGACAGTTTCGGAGTTGGACGCACAGCCCTGATGCGTGCCTGCGCTTTAGGACACACGACCATTGTCGAAACCTTATTAGCTCACAGTGCCGATCTTCGGATAAAGAGAGAAGATGGTGGTAACGCCTTGATAGATGCGCTGCCTTATCCAACTATTGTTAAGCGAGTCATAGAGGCCGGAGGCGATTGCAATGAACAGATTCAAAAGGAATGGTCTCCCTCTGTGATGTCTCCTTTAATTGCCGCTTGCTACGGCGGTCATGCCGAGAGTGCTCGGCTCATCATTGAGCATGGGGCCGATTTAAAAAGAGATGGACTCATAGCCTTGGACGCAGCCGCTCGAAGTGGCCATACAGAAGCAATCGATATGCTGCTTTCCAAAGGAGTAAAGGCGGATAAGAAAACTTTGGGGGAATGCTTAAGCTCAGCCTACCCTCATCCACAAGCTATCAAGAAATTCATCTCGTTAGGAGCTGACCTCAACACAAAGTGCACGTGCCCTGGCGGTAGAACGGCTCTTATGATCGCAGCCATAAATGGTTGCTCTGAATCGGTCAACGTTCTGATCGGAGCTGGAGCCGATTTGAACGCAAAAGATGATAAAGGCCATACAGTCCTAGATCTCCTCTTAGCGGAAACAAGATCGGACGATTGGTTGCCTCGTGATTCTGTCAAAAGAGCGCGAATCTTGGGTATCGTGGATACTCTCCGCAAAGTTGGTGCCAAAGAATCTGGATTATATGTTGAATGGCCAGAACCACGTTGAATGAGCAAGCGAGTCATCAAAGGCGTTCTGGATAACTTTCTTGGAACCTAGACAAGGCTTTCAACCCACCTTCGATAACCGAATATTTTACTGAAAAGGACTTTTACTCAGAATGGCATAGGGTCAGTAATAAATTAAAAGAAGTTTTGGATAGATTTGGTGAATCAAACGCTTTTGGCGATGCTGATTATTGCATGTCGGATTCTGCGACGTTGTCTCGAGGAATTGATGTTGAGATTACTTCAAATAATCTTTTAACACCTGAGCTTATTCCAGCAGTCATGTCTTTTCTTAAGGAGCTGCCCGACAGTTATGAGATAGAATTCGATGTTGAGACGGAGGATTCCATCAATGAGATCTTTGTATCTGCGGAAAGAGTAAAGGGGTGCTGTTCCGAAGATGTGTTGGAGTTGCTCGGAATAGAATAAAAGAAATGGGGATCTTACCCCATCTCCCGCTTGACCTCCTGACCGCCTCTGATACCAGTTTTCGCCATGAAAAACGGCCACAATTTAAAACGATTGTTAGTACTGGGAGTTAGTACCAGAAACACAAAAAACGTAACCGCTTCAGGTTACAAGATGGCGGAGCCGGAGGGATTCGAACCCTCGGTACGAATTCCGCGAGGCACTTGTTGATTTACAGATACTTACAACACATAAAAACACCCTCGACACGACCGTTTGTTAGCAGTATTGTTAGCATATTAATGGCCAGCGTTCATCGTCGTAAACATAGTCCCTATTGGTCTGCTGTTTTCACAGAAAACGGGCGTCGCGTTATGCGTTGTACCAAAGCGACGAATAAGAAGGAAGCCCAGGAAATCTGCCGCACTTGGGAAAAAGCAGCTCGTGAAGCGGAAACGGGGAAGCTCACACCAGAGCGAGCTCGAGAGATCATCTCACAAGGCGTTAGTTCCGTTTTTTTGGCAAATAATCAAGAGGCGATGCCCAACAGTTCCATCGAGAATTGGTGCAATCAGTGGCTCGAAAGCAAAGGAATTGAATCTAAGACAGCCACGCATGCTCGCTACAAATCCGTCATCGTGTCGTTTATCCAATTTCTTGGTAAAGGAGCTAAGAGAGACCTCGCGACATTGAGTCCCGCTGAAGTGATGAGATTCCGTGATCATACAGCCAAAAAACTGACCAAAGCATCAGCTAACGTTTCGCTCAAAATCCTGCGAGCTTGTTTTGCTGCGGCACTGCGCCATGGGATTATTACAACCAACCCAGCAGTCACTGTGTCCATTCTCAAGAAAACAGACGAAGCCGTGCGCCGTGCTTTGACCATTACCGAGATCAAAGCCATTCTTGTGAAGTGCAAGGATTCGGAGTGGGAGGGCTTAGTGATGATGGGGCTCTATTCTGGCCAACGTTTGGGTGACTTGGCGAAACTCCGTTGGGATGCCATCGATCTGCAAAAGGGTGAACTGGCTCTCGTGACGCAAAAGACCCAGCGGCGAATGATTTTGCCTTTAGCCACTCCCCTGCTGAATTACTTACTCACGCTTAAGGCACCAGGTGATCCCAATGCCTACGTCTTTCCTGAATTAGCAGCCGTATCACGTGTCAGTACGCTCTCGAATCAGTTTCATAATATTCTGGTACAGGCAGGGCTGACTCCAGCTCGTACCCACGAAAAGCAGAAAGCGGGACGTTCCACTAAACGGGAAACAAATCCCGTGAGCTTCCACAGCCTGAGACATAGCGCAGTCACCTTCCTCAAAGCGGCTGGCGTAACGGATGCCTTGGCTCGTGAGATCATTGGTCACGAGAGTGCGGCGATCAGTCGCGCATACACGCATCTCAATACCGAAGATATTCGTCCTTCCATTAACAAGCTGCCTGACGTATCCAAGAAAGAGGAGAAGCCCAAGTAAAGCTTCTCTGCCCCAATCCCATGAACGGCGATCAGATCATTTTATACCCCACGGTGGATGGGAAAACTGAAATTCAGTTGAGGGCAGATGGTACGACCGTCTGGTTAACGCAGTTGGAGATTGCTGACCTTTTTCAAACCACCAAGCAAAACATCAGCTTGCACATCAAGAATGTGCTCGCCGAGAAGGAGTTGCAGGAGACGGCAACTGTCAAGGATTCCTTGACAGTTCAAGTTGAGGGAAACCGAGAGGTCAAGCGTACGATCCAGCTATACAACCTCGACATGATTCTGGCGGTTGGCTACCGCGTCAAAAGTCCCCGTGGTACTCAATTCCGGCAATGGGCCACTACCCACCTGAGCGAGTACTTGGTGAAGGGGTTCGTCATGAACGACGAACGCCTGAAGAATCCGGGTGGCTGGGATTACTTCGATGAACTGTTGGCGCGGATTCGTGAGATTCGTGCGTCTGAGAAACGGTTTTACCAGAAAGTGCGAGACCTGTTTGCGCTGAGTGTTGACTACAAGGACGACCCAGAAGCTTCAGGCAAATTCTTCGCTGAGACGCAGAACAAGATGCTCTTTGCCGTTGCTCACAAGACAGCGGCAGAGATTATCGTAGATCGAGCCAACCCGAATATTCCCAATATGGGATTGCAAGCATGGAGCGGTTCTCGGGTTCGCAAGCATGATGTCATCGTGGCAAAGAATTACCTGTCCTCAGACGAGATCGACACGCTCAATCGACTCACGGTTGTATTTCTGGAACAAGCAGAGCTTCGCGTGAAAGAGCGCAAGCAACTCTCCCTCGACTATTGGCGCACGAACGTTGACCGCATGCTCCAGTTCAATGACCGTCCCATACTGACTCACGCTGGTACCATCAGCCACGATGACATGAAGTCTATCGCCGAAGAACGATATGAGGCATTCGATTCCAAACGCCGCTCGACTGAGGCCATTGAAGCTGACGCTGAGGACATCAAGGCATTGGAGCAAGTCGTACAGCAAGTCAAGCAACTGCCCAAAGATCAGAAGTCGTAGACGCACAAGTTACGCCAATCATCATCGAGGCGTAACAGATTTCTCCTTTATCTCTTGAAATGCACTACCTTGCCGACTTCTTTTGCCGGTGGCAGAATTTTGTCCATGTCTGCTAATCCGACTTCTTTTCAATCCCAAATCCTGACACGTTCAGATTACCGCCATGACCAGAAGTGTTTTTTCAAGTATATGCCTGTCGAGACAGCCCGAATTGTTCTTTCCAACAGCACCTTGAGGTGGAGTGCTCCAAGTTGTTTCAAGGATCCGTTTGATGTAGTGCGGGAGATCGCACACGAAGTCTCCAATCAGGACATTCAAGCGGCAATCGTCCATCGGATAGTAAAATTGCTTGAGAATCCGCCTGATGACACTTCGAAGCTCAGTTCTGATTTGCGTAAGCTTATCGAAGCTGCAGGAGGGAGAAATCCCAAAGAGAGTCTGGTATCCTTACAAGCAGAGTTGTTGAACGAAGTAGCCCTCGTGGCAGCAAAAAGCACCACACTAAATGATTTGCGCATAATGTGGCGCGATGTGGCAAAAACAATGCGTATCCTTTGTTTAACTACGGACCCTCTCAATCCGTTTATGTGGAGCCATTATGCCGACAGTCAAAACGACAAAGGCGTTGTTTTGAAATTTAACTGCGATTCTTTATCCAGTCCGTGGCAGGAGGCACGTGCTGTAACTTATACCGGAGAATCTCCCGATGTGTGCCATGCAGATGGATGGGCACGATTGCTTTCCATGCCGGTATCAACCGCATTACGTCGAATTTTTGAAATATCGACGCTTACCAAGACGCTGGAATGGGCTGGCGAGAAAGAATGGCGGGTTGTCACCTTCAAACGCGAAGACGAGGCGGGAGATTTTTCGGACATTCCTTTTGTTGCTTCAGAACTTTCCAGTATTTATCTAGGGGACGGAATCAAACCCGATGATAAGGACAGTATTGTCGAAGCAGCCAAAGCATATCCGCGCATTCAAATTTACGAAGTAAAAGCTGACCTGAATCGCAGATATATCATCAGCAAATTATAAACGGTTTTAATATAACGTAAGTGTATGAAGTCTAGCCGCAATTCGATGCTTCATGCAGGGAGCTTAACGGACCATTCCCACGATGCCAGAACCTAGGAATGGGTGAATGGTTGCTGAGGTAATAAGCCTCCACATGAAAGCGGAACACTTACACGACTCCATCTTGGAGACAGATCGTCAAGCTGGTTCAATATCAGAAAGATGAATTGGACAATAAGACCGGTCTCTAAAAGCGAAGTCGAAACTGGTGAAGAATCCTTTTTCAATCCTTGGAATCAGTCGAAATAGGCTATGCTCGTTTCCATACCAAGATTACAAACTGTAGCGTCCGTCTTTGGTTTTTTTGAGTCCGGTGACCTTTTTTCCAGTAGTGTAAAACCACGTGTAGATGTTATTGGTCTTCACACCCAGCTTCTTCGACAACTCAGCCACGGTATGTCCACTCTTCCCAGCCTGCTTTAAGGCATCCAAAATAAGCCTCTTGAGCTGTCCTCGTTTGGAACGGTTCTTCGAGGCCTGAGCTTTCACCGCTTTCTTGGGCAAGCTATCTCCTGCCTCAAAAGCGTTCAGAGCATCATCAATCGCGCTCACCTTTTGTAAGAGACGTTCCTTCTTCTGGCACAGTTTCGAGATTTTCTTGAAATGGGCTGGAGTAAGGCTGGCGAGAGTGCTCATAAGCCTATGCTTGCCAGAAAATGGACTATGACGCAAGGAGGTAGACTTGAAGTGCCATGGAATAGCTCTATACCTCTTATTACTGTGCGAATTCTCTATCGATTTTCGCCTTCAAATCAGACGCATTTGGATAGCCCCGGGCGGCCAATGCGTGGCACAAGTTATGCAACTGATCTAAGAGTTCTTTCAGTCGCGGTAACCCGAAGATGAACTTTTCAATGTCATTAGAAATTCCTCCCGCTTGCTCGGAATTACTGAGAAGCCAGTTGAGTAATAACAATATGTCATTGGGATAGGCTAGAACGGCGGGGTGGGAATCGATGTCATCGAGAACCAAATCGACGGTTGGGGGAAATTTCGGCCCTTGAATAATCAGGCGGACGACATCCGGGAAGTGTTGATCAAAATTAAAAGCCCAGTACAGCATGACTTCCGCCTCAGCAGATGAGAGCGGACAAGGTCTTCCGCTCAGTCGGTCCGTCCAATAATCCAGAAGCCAGTGTTCCCAGAAGGATTCTCGGGTCGAACTGGGTTGACTCTCAATACAATGGCTCATTTGTCGAGCCCAGTCCGAGCGCTGCCCCTCATCCAATCCGCACAAAAAATCGACTAGCCATCTATCTTGGTTAACATCGATTAATCTGGAGGTAACTATGAGTGCGATGTGACCAAAGAAGCCAGTCTGAATGTGCTCTTCGGCAGTTCGCATCGGAACAAATGCTTCCCGATATAAAGACGGCATCGTGAGAATCAAATCTCGGGACAAAGACCCATAGCGAGCGTGTGGTTCCCATACTAGATATGCCTCCTCACCCACTTCCGAGAAGCGGAATTTTGAGAAGAGAAATTCTTTCACCCAAGCCGAGTCGATGTAGTAGATAAATGGCAAACTCATCCCCAAAATAGCCCGGCCCAGTTGGCTCGAGTATGTTTTCCCTTCCACCATGCTGGCCAAAGGTGATTTCAGCCACTCAGGAAAACCGGTCGCCGCTTCGCCAAGATCACGGCGTTGGGATTGGACACATTGCATCCAAAATTCAACGATGTGTCCGGCGGGGTGATTGGTGGCGCGGCTTGTCCAATCGGCTTTTTTGAATTCTACCGGTTTGGGATCGGAATGAAGTTCGGTTTGGTTCCAAAAATAGAGGGACAACTCGATCAATTTCTCGAAATTTTCCGGGTTTGGCCGTTTCTCGGGCGAGAAATCAATTCCACGGCAAATCGTGAAAATGACGTTCGCAGGATTGGTGAACTCAGAGTAATGCTTTTGGACTGTCTTCAATAGCCAAGCCAGTTGATCCTGCGTTAGAGCGGAGACCCTCAGTTTCTGAAATCCCGCATTCCACAGATCGCTTGCCCAAAGTTCTCTTTTGTCGAGTTCCTCCAATAACGACAGACACCAGGTTAGATCTTGTGCGCAGGCGGCACCAACCGCGCCAGTGAGGCCCTCGCGAGATTCTTCGAAGGGGCTTTCAGAACCTTTATATTCCACCAGAAAATCCATTTGCTCCTGTGCTGTTTTCGCGAGAAGTTCAGCGACTGGGCGTGGTGATTTCAGACCTTCCTGAAATGTCATGCGCTCATCGCTTGGGGTATATCCCTGCAAGCAAGCCTCGCCTGCGACATCCTTCAAGATTTGAGCCGCCAGAGGACATTCCGGATGTTTTCTGCTTAAAATCCACCTGAGCCGACAGGACTCGGAATGCTGTTGTTCGGCCCAGTCTTCCAGCTCCATGCCTTCTGGAATGTGTACTGGGCCGATCTTGATGTCCTCCCAAAGGGCTGTTTTCTGTGAATCTGACAATGCCGAATAACTATTAGCTAGAACCTCCCAGCTTTCATTGCGTGATCCGTAGACCTTCGGAAATATGAGGTGGTATTGGCGCAGAATCGCCACCTTCCTAGTCGCCGGAATCAGCGTCGTCTTGTCCAGGGCATACAATCCGAGCCGCATAAAGACCGGGATTCCATTCGTAAGCCATTCGATCACTTTTGATTCGGTGAGTAGCGAACTGAAAACAACGGGCTCGTCAATAATATCCAATAGAGCATCTATGACAAACGTAACGCCATGCCCGGTTCGATTCGCGGCCCGGTGTTCAATATGTTCCCGATGACAAAACAAATCATAAGTATCCGATACATGTCCTGCTGCGCGATTTTGTTCGATTATCTCGTGGATTCGATTCTCGAAATGGCGAAAGAGCGTGTTTCCCATTGTAGGTAGTATGGGAGTAAAGATTTCATGCCAAGCCTCGTTGAGATAATAAGCATCGCCAACAGAACAAATCTCGATATCAATTCTCTCCTCACGTTCGCCGGAGCTGCTTTCGGGATAAAGTACGGCATTCCAATCGAAAGCCTTTTTGGTGATAACTCGAAGTTCGGTCAGATAGCGGAGGAGAAACATTCCCAACGTCGTCGGACATAACTTTCCAGCTTTGAGCAGAAGCCGTTCTACCTGCTGTGCAGAATCATTTGGACACATCGGCACAAGCAATAGAATCCATCTTTGAATCCTGATATCGGTAAAGTTGATCTTGTCATTACGCCACAGCTCCCAAAGAAGATCAGATACAAGTCTCGAGCCGATCTTCCCACTATACTGATCTACAAGCAGCAACCCCTTGTCCGTGGGTTCATTCAAAAGCTGTGTACCGAGCCAATGAGCCAATTCGGCTTGAGCCTTGGTAAATTTAGTGCAGCTCAGATCAAAAAATGGAGATAGAAATTGCTCGTCGTGGAGCCACTTCACCCAACGCCACCCCACTGCTGTACGTGTAAAATAGTGATACGAGTCGTCGCGGGACAGGCACCGTTTCAGCAGGCTGATTTGCGCCCGATCTGGTGAAAAGTTTTCAGGCGAGCAGGTAATGCTCTTCACCCTCTCCGAAATCTCAACGGGCTGTAACTTCATAAAGTCAGCCCATCCTCGCGTGATTTCGTAGAGATGGTCGTAGGGATTTTTCCCGGTAGTTTTTTGGAAGAGGATCTCTTTGATCCCTAAAGATGCCCATTGCCCCGATTCGCTTGCTGTCGTTAAGGCAAATCGAGGGGCCAGGGATTTTCCCGCCATGCCTCTGGCCAAATATTCGACTGGAATGTCGTTGTGACTGTAGCCGATAAACAAGGTTGTAAATTCAGCAAACAAACGCTGAAGAAATTCCCGGGCCCACCCTTCAGTCAAGTAAGCACGTCCAAAATCCTCATCCGAGAGCACCAGAGGTTCATCTCGGTCTATAGAACCATGCAGGTACACCAAACCAGAAAATTGATTACCCAGTGGCAAGGCGGGTGCATAGTAACAGTCATAGGGAGCCGGTCGCTTATCAAATACCGTTCGGAAATGGCGATCGAAATTAGTGGTTACAATCTTGACGCTTGATCCAGTACTAAAAAGATCAACAATTGAGCTATGGAGCTGGGTCGGAGCTGACTCAGCCGCTCCAATTACGTTGCGACATAGTCCTTGGATATCAACTCCACCGCGATGGAGTTCGCCGAGAAATCGATCTATTCGAAATTTATTTTTTTCGAATTCCTTGGAAAGCGGATGGTTTCCTGCAATGCCCAATGCTAATTTTTCAAAGCTGGGCAAATTTGAAGGAGCTCCCATCGATATTCCTGCCCCCGCAAACACAACCAGATTGCCTAGCTCCTGCGCTTCCAGAATCTCCGAAGGTATTTCAACCCATGAATCAATCGTCGTTTCCTGAGTGGCCCCCATATAAGCTTTATACCAAGAGACTCTATTTAGGAAAGATTGTCTTTAATATCTCCTACCTAAAGAAAAGGCTCCTTCCATGGAGCCTTTTCACTCCTCACCCCCTGACCAGATCGCGCTGTGGGCGTAGTCTGGAATGGGGATGAGGAAGCTCACGACGATGTTGGTGATGATCCAGTGCCAGTGTCGTACCTGTCGCCAATCCGTTGATGATGACGAGCAGGAACAGACACGGGACACCAATCCAGGGATCGGGGACGAAGGTCATGGCTCCTTCGAGCAAGACGACGAACCCGATTGCTTTCAATGACTGATGAAACGCCAGCTTCGCCCACTGGTAGACGGTCAACGCTGAGTACACCAACCCACCAGCGACCAACAACCAGAGCAAGGGCATGGATTGAACATGCCAATGGATGATGGAGTAGGTGGTGATCGGAATCCACCCACCGAGGACGAACCCGGCGATCATGGCGAGTCGATGCTTTTTGTGGGAAGCGCAACGCACCATTTCGACGATGCTAGGGGATGCAATCGCGACAGAAGTCGTTGCGTGGCCATTGAGGTAGGGTGCCCTCATGCCCCCTCCTTCAGTGACAGTTTACGCGAACGCCGTTCAATCACTGGCGTAGTGGCAGGTCGTGCCCGTCCTTTGGCCCAACGACGCAATCCCTCGATTTCCTCGCCCATGAGTTTCGACAACGGCACGAACTCATTCAGTACGCTGGAGATGGTCAGATCACTAGGTTCTGTCTTCTCTTGGAATGCCTCATGCATCGCCTCAATCCAGACCTGTTCAATCTCAGCGCCCGTCAGTCCTTCCGTCACTCTGGCAAGCTGAGTGGTATCGAACTCACGCGCCTTACGACCATACTTCTGAATCTGGATCGACCAGATCGATTCGCGCTCCTGCTGATTGGGCAGATCGACGAACCAGACCTCATCGAATCGACCTCGCCTCAATAGCTCAGGTGGGAGCTGCGAAACCTCATTGGCTGTCGCCACCACAAACACCGACGACGTCTTCTCCTGCATCCACGACAGGAACGAACCGAAGGCTCTCGCACTGGTTCCTCCATCCGTTTGACCTGAGGATTTGGAACCAGAGAATGCCTTCTCGATCTCATCGAGCCAGAGACAGACAGGTGCAATCGCCTCAGCCGTTTGAATCGCCAAGCGTAGATTGCTCTCGGTCTGCCCGACCAACGAACCAAACAACCGTCCCACATCCAGACGAAGCAAGGGTACATCGAACACTGAAGCGGTGGCTTTGGCGGTGAGACTTTTGCCCGTGCCACTGACGCCAAAGACCAGCATGCCCTTGGGAGCAGGCAATCCATACGCTTTGGCCTCCTTACTGAAGGCTGTCTTCCGTTTCTGAAGCCAGCCCTTCAACTGATCCAATCCACCCACGGCAGCGATGGAGACAGGCGAGTCCACGATTTCGAGGAGACCATTCTGTTTCAGTGCATGCGCTTTCTCCCGATGAATAATGGCTGGCACCATCTTCCCTGTCTCCACTATGGAGAGCGCCAACGCATTCTCGGCTTCGATGGTGGTCAAGCCACGGGTGGCTTCCAGCAACTGTTCCCGCTCCTGAGGCTTCAACTTCAGTTGAGGAGCAGACTCCAGCAGCCCCTCCAACACTGGCTCCAGCTCCTCGCGTCCCGGTAACGAGAACGTGAGGGTGGTGACTTCACGCTGGAGTTCAGGAGGCAACTCACAACGACAGCCCAAGAGCAGCATCGTTTTTGCCTCTGTCTTGGAGCGATGCAGCACGTCTTTCAGTTTCCTGACAAGGACCGGATTGGGATCGTTGCCCAGAAATAGGTGGAAGTCCCGCAGCAGAATCAGGTTCTTTTCTGGCAACCCTTCGATGGCCAACAGGACATCCATGGGATCATTGATCTCCTTGATCGTGCCATTGACGGTATCGAGCAAGCCGTCCGTCACGCTCCACGCGTGCAGACCATAACCAACTTCTCCTGCCACCTGCTTGATGATCGCCTCCACCCGTTGTTCTTCAGGTGAGACAATCGACAATCCGGCATAGCCAGCCCGGATGTAATGAATGAGTTTTGTTTTCATAGGTTATCGGTTGAAGTACTCCTGTTCCCAATCGAGACAGGCTTGACGGGAGGGATGCTCGAAGGCCACTTCATCGTGCAGGTCGAGTACCTCCCAGCATTGAGAATTCTCATTGAACTTCACCTGAGTGGTGCGTTTGACAGTGAGCAATCCCAGTTCCTGCAACGGTATCGCCTCCGTATAGAAACAATGTCCCGTTCCATCCTCATTGAAGTAGAGGACCGCTTTCACGAGACTCCTTTTTGCTGCTGATGTTGTTTGACCTGACGGCAGGCGTGGTATTCCGGTTTGCGCTGATGGGAGGTTTTGGTTCCCAGAGTTTCCTCCAGAAACTTCGTTGCCTGCTCACAATCCGCTCCCGTGAATCCAATGGCGTCGATGGCAATCGTTCCCTCACGGGAAACGATCACTTCCACCGATTTCATTTCACGCCTCCCAGCACCAGCTTGATGGAACCGTCGTGAGCGATGGTTTTACGGGAGACGGTGTAGCCTTTGCGTTTGGCTTCACGAATGGTTTTGTGGACACCGTAGAGTTGGAGGAGTTTACCGTAGTTCTTCCCCACCTCCTTCTCGACATGGCCTTCCCACCAGTCGGTGGTGAGGGTGAACATGCCGTTCTCATGGGAGGTGACAGCGATGTCATACGGGCCTTTCAACTGAACCACATATTCCGCTGGCACGGTACGACCCGCGTAACCACGGGCTTGGCCGTTGGTGATGAGCGTCAGCCCCAGTTCCTGGCAGGACTCACGCAAGGCATGAATATCTTTGACGAGGGTTTGGATGGATACCCAATGACTCATAAAGTTTCCTTTCTACAAACGAAAAGCCGATTCCCCCTCTGAAAGAGAGAACCGGCTTTGGGTGAGATGACTGAGGTTAGAGCTGCACCTTCTGCAACGTGCGCAGCGTCGAACGAACCGAATGAATCTCGCGCTCGACCTGGCGTTGATCCTTCGCCGCCTGTTTCAAGGCATCAACGAGATCATTGGTCTGGCGCAAGGCTCCACGCAACGCTTCCCGGATCGGTTCGATCTGAGTTATCGCATTGGTGATGGCAGAGGGAGCTTCTTCCGTTACTGGGGTGGGATTGGTTTTGGGTTTATCGGTCATAGGTTCCTGGGGTTGGGGAATCGCCACGGGGGCTGATTCCGAGGTTTGAGGTGGTTGGGTTTCGATGGATGGTTCTCCTGCGAACGTGGTGCGCAGCGGCATCACGACCATTTTGCGTCCTGCCTCAATGAAACGGAGAGGTGAGAGGCGGTCCGTCATCTCAATACGGCGCAGTCCAAACCGTGCCGCTTTGAGGAGATACTGACGATTGATATGAATCGTCAATGGAGTGCCCGTTGCTTTTGAGGACGGCACAGACAGCTCGGTCCATGATTTGTCTGACTTGGGGGTGAATAACCGCAATCCTTGGGCATCGAGCCGTAAGGAGATCGGTTGATCATTACTCCCCGAGTCTGGCAAATGCGACACGGTGTCGTTTATGAATTGGAGACTTTCCTCGCTCAGTTCGGCCACAGACTTTCCTTGATCGGTGGGGATCACCTGTCGCCAATTGGGAAAGTTTCCCTCGATCTGGCGAAATGTGAACGTCCACGGGCCTGAGGCAATCTCGATACGCCCCGCCTCTTTCTCCTTGGAGGGTTCAGTGCGCAGCAACCACTCATCCACACTCTGACGCAGGATGGGCCATGACCAGAGTTTGTGGTTGGGGATCAGTACCGACTCTTTCAAGGGCAACTTGAATGAGTTGGAGGAGTAGAGATGTCGTCCATCGGTGGCTACCACGTAGTGGCCACCCTTGTTCGACACATCCAGGTAGATGCCATTGAGGATATACCGTTGCTCATCCGTGCTGGAGCATTCAAACGCCTGCAGGATCGACTGACGGCATTTGGCGTCTAGTGGAATCGACTTCCCTTCCAGCGACTTGAAGGAAGGGAAGTCAACTACAGGAACCGTCTCCAAGGGCTGATCGATGGCGGTTCCATTGAGATGATAACGAGCGCTGACCTTTCCTTCATTGTTCTGAAGCTGGATCGATTCCTGTGATGGTACGTTCTTCACCACGGTTTGGAGATCCTTGAAGGCGACGACCAGCGATGCGTCTTCTCCTAGGTGAGGCTCTTTGCACGTATAGATCGCCCAGGTATCGAGGTCGGTGGCACGCAGGGTGAGTTGATCGTTCTGTCGGGTGATGAGCACACAACCCAAGACGGGGAGAGTGGATCTACGGCAAACTACTTTACCCAGCCCGGCGAGAGCTAATCGCAGTTCGCTGGCGGGGAGTTGAAGATGAATCATAGGGTTTCCTTTCTGTAGGAGAGAGGAGGTTATTCCTCCTCTGAGTCCGTTGGTTTGTATTTGAGTTGTTCGGTGGTGCAGTCCAGTTCATTGAGGTCGTCGCGCTGGTACTGGTAGACGGGCTGGTACAACGCTCCGCTCTCTTTGAAGGCATAGAGAAACCGGACTTCCACGATAGAGCCCGGTTTAGGCAACGCTCGATTGGGAGGAACGGTGACATTGCCTGCCGAGACCAGCTTGTCTCCATCCCACAACTGGATGGACACACTGCGCTGACGGTTGACCTTCTCGACGATGACGGAGCACGACGCCAGATGTTTCACCTTGAGTTGATCGCCTCCCGAGTTGGGACGTCCCGGTTGATAGGGAGCGTCCAACCGTTTGCAGACCACACCTTCGCGATCCTGAAGCTTCGTCCACTCGAACAACGCTTCCTTTTCCTGACTCGTGAATGCCGTATGGATGACAGGGAGCCGATTCGACTTCAGGGCGGTGAGGATGACCTGCAACTGACTCAGTCGTTTCTGGTAAGGCTCCTGACGCAGATCGTTTCCCTGAAGATGAACCAGATCAAAAGCGAAGTAGCGTTCGCCTATGATCTCTCCATCCATGAGCAAGTCATGAGGAATCCGCTGCACTTCTGTGACTAGCGATTGGGGCAACCCCACACGCAAACCACGACGATTGATGCCTGCGATGGTGTCGCCAATCTTCCAGAGGAGGAGCCGTTTGCCATCAAACTTCTCTTGCAGGCACCACGCCACATCATGCAGATACGGCACCAACTCGGTTTCACTGATGGCATTAAGCAACTGAGGACGAATACCGGTATCGTCCTGGGCGTTCTCCGTCCCAACGTATGGAGTGCCTGACTCGCTCTCGGTATAACCTTTGGATTTCTTCTCTTTCACGAGACGATGGAAGATCGTTAATGCGTCGTCATACGGAACGGGAGAAGTGGTTTTGGTCCCGGTCTGCAAGGTTGAACCACGACGGCCATAGGCAAAGGTGACAACATAACCGTCCTCCTTGGGCTCAAGCTGCACTTGGTACACTTTGTCTGAATTGCCTTCACGATAGTGAAGATGAATGGATAAGGGGGTATTGTTCATAAGAATATGGGCACGACGCCACCTCCCCGTATTGAGAGGTGGGCGGGGTTTTATTTGGGGTATATACGGCGTATAGATCCCACAGAAGGCGGGGCCGTTCTTTACGCTGCCAACGCGAACTTGCGTTTGCCGAGTTCACCAAACCGCTGCACCAGTGGCGTGGCGTCAGCTTTGGCTAAACTACGCGCATAGGAACCGAGGGCAGACAGTCCAGAACGTAACCGTTGCTGGGCCGACTGATTGCCACGGTACTCCTCTGCACTGCGACCGAGCAGTTCTTTGCGGACCTGTTCGAGACGTTGTTCCATCACGTCATCCCCAACGAAGTTCATTTGCTTGAACTGGTCGATGAAGTTGACGAGACGGTTCAACGTCTTTTGGTGAACGCCATCGGTCTTGCCGTTGGAGATCGATACGAGCATCTCCTCACAGAGCGTGGCGGTTTGTTCTCTGAGGTTGGCCACACAGTCGCCAATGAATTGTTCCAGATCGGAACGCATCTTCACACTGGCTTGCTGTGCTGCCTGTTGACGAGCTGTAATGACTGCCTGTTGTTGTGTCACCGTGACAATTTCCCGAGACAAGGTCTGAGGGAGACTGATCTGAAATAACTGCACGTCGAAGACAAACGAGCGTTCCAGCTTATTCACAGGCGGGAACGACTCGACGATGGCTTCGAGCAACCAGGCGGGATCTTGAGAGAGCTTATGAGCCATCTCTTCCCATTCTCGTTGGGCTGCATGGCGATGCTGCCCGTAATCCTTCAGGAACACCTCACGAGCTTGCTCGAACTCCTTTCTCATGACGTCCAGCTTGGTGGTCACCTCCTGTAACCGACTATTCGGCAGGAAATGCGCCAAGCCGTTCAAGAAGGGAAACGTGTTGTCTTCCACAAGGGAATGAACCCGTCCCTCAATCAAGGTGAGTGGAGCCAAGGTTTCCTTGGGGAGCAGTCGTTTCTGTCCCAGATTGACCAAGCGTTCGGACACGTCGTTGGGGTTCAACCCCAGGTCCTGCGCTTTGAGCTTTTTGCACCCACGCCAGAACCGCACCGAGACATGGAGGAGCACTCCTTCTCGGGTTAAGACTTTGAGTAGATCGTTCATAGTGGGGTTAGGATTTTTTGTTTTGGGCGACTTCGGCAGCGATGGTCACGGCAGCAGCGGCCACCGCGACGATGATTTTGGACCAGTTCATAGGATTCTCCTTTCTGTTGAATGGGATGAATGATGGATGGCTCAGGGATCAGCACGGACGGTTCTTCTTCGTCCTGATACCGTTCGTAAACGCCCTGAACCCGTGACGCGATACGGGCACTTGGCATGATCAGATCCAGTTTCGACATTCCCGGTAGTACTCACACTGGGAGCAGTGCAATCCGGGAGATGGGACATAATCCTCGCGTTGCACACCCTCGACGTAGCTGTCCAGCATCCGAAACAGC
>JACRDE010000062.1 GCA_016212935.1 Desulfomonile tiedjei
GACGACCCTAGGCCGGTCCCTGCCGGTATGTCGGCCATAGAGGTTATCTCGACCCGGTCGACCACGCCGGTGAGCTTCATAGCTTCCCGAATGATCGGATGGCGAATGTCATCCACCGAGTCCACCAGTTCGGTCCGGGAGTATTTCACGAGTATTCTGTTCTGAAAATAGGGGGTAAGCCTGTTGATGGTTATGTACACGTATTTGTTGATGCTCGTGCTGACGACCGCCCCTTGTTGTTGAACGTAATAAGAGGGAAGGTCCGTGCCCCCTCCGCAGAAGCTGACTCTGAGCGGAGTCCGAGTGATAATCATGATGCACCTGTATGGGAAAAGGGGATTTCAAGAGAAGGCATGTCGGAGCTTCACGCCCAGGGAGCATTCGTCGCAGCGGTAGTAAAACCGATGAATGTATGCCCTGTCCCGGAAGACCGCCCACCGGAAAAATACTCCCGGGACAGGGTATTCCTCAAACCCTCCATTCACGCGAAACAAGCAAAAAAAATAACCCGGAGTGCGGTAAGGCCCGAGCATATGCGACCGTGATGCACGAGTCAAGGTTTTTTTCTCACAGACGGCGTCAGCACAGGGATTGATGTGGCTTGGACGTCCACTGTAGCCCGATCCAGCAGTCAATTGACGGACTCCCGACAGCTCTCGTGTTGGCTCTTTGAGCAGGTTGGAATGTATCCAACTGTCCGGATGCGGCGCGCGCCCCGTCCCGGGAATTTCGCGTACAGGAAATTATTCAGTGGACCTAGTTTCCGTGTCTTTTTCCAATTGCTCGAGGTAGTGCTCGTAGTTCATTCCCATTCGGAGGGCCGCCCGTTTGCAGCGTCGTACCTGAATCTTGTACGTTACGACGTATCCCAGTGCGCCGAAGACTACTGAAAGGACCACCGCGGACACGAACCACCTCAACAGGATCTCGTATCCCAGGGCCGCAAAAGCGGACACCGCCTCCCAGAAATAGGTCGTGCTCAACACGGGGCTTAACAGTTTTTCAAATCCTTCGAGCTCAAGAGTCACTGGCTTTCCCAGGAGCCACGAACCCATGTAATAGTAGCCGTAATACAAGGGGACTACGTTCAAAGGATTGCTTACGAAGGTGAACGCAAACGCTATCCCGAAATGAAACCTGAAGGCGAACCTTATGAGACAGAGAGAAATGACATGCGTCCCTATCGGGGCCAGAAAACCCACGATGAGACCGAAGGACACCCCCCTGGCATCGAAGCTGGGAGGATTCTTGGACGCGACCAAAGGCTCTATCAGGTTTTGGTAAAAGGACGTCCGAATCCTCTTAATCAGACCGTGCTTCGGGGCGGCTGGGGGGGCGTTGGGTTCGGAGGTTGAAGCGGGCTCGATGTGGGGATGTTCTTCGGATACCAATTGTGCGGACCACCTGTCTATATTTTTTGCTTGATTACAATAACTTGGATCACTTATGTGTTACCTCAAGCCCAAGCTAGTGTACAAGGTATGAGCCGGCCCAGTCAAGGTGAGTCCGCAGGGAGATTCTGGAAGGCAGACAGATCTCTCAGTGCAAGTGACGGCTTACCCTTGAAGCTCAGACGGATATACTGTAACCTACGTCATGGAAAGCCGGCTTCATAAAATACTCTCACACGGTCGATCCCTGCCGGACTCCACAGGTTGAGCTATCGAAACAGAAGTGAGAAGGGACCCATCTTGACTGATGATATTGAAGGCCGAATGGGCTTTTTTGAACATCTCGAAGAGCTTCGTAAGCGGTTGATTCGAGGGGTTATCGCAATCGTGCTCGCGTCCGGAGTCTGCATTGCCTTCAGTGAGAAGCTGTTCAACCTGCTCTCCGCTCCTATCGTGGCGCTGCTTCCGCCGGGTACGCCCTTGGTTTTTATACAACTGACCGCCCCTTTTTTCGTTTACTTGAAGGTAGCCTGTATTACCGGTTTTTTTATTGCGTTCCCGTACATATTGTACGAACTCTGGCAGTTTATTCATCCAGGATTGCACCCGCACGAGAAGCGCATGGCGGTCCCGTTCATTGCCATCGCCGCAGGGCTCTTCTACGCGGGCGGGGCCTTTGCGTATTTCATGGTGTTTCCTGCTGCTTTCAAGTTTTTCCTTAGTTATGTGAACCCCGAACTCATGCCGATGATCGACATTCGTGAGTACGTTTCGCTTGTCACGCTTTTGATGCTTGCGTTCGGCGCGGTTTTTGAGACGCCCGTGGTCATTGTTTTTCTCGGACTCTTGGGCCTGTTTGACAGTACTTTCCTCAAGCGGGGACGCAGATACTTCATTGTGCTTGCCTTTGTCATTGCGGCCATGCTCACCCCCACACCGGACGTGATCAACCAAACGTTGATGGCAGTGCCGATGCTGCTTTTTTATGAGATAGGCATATGGGCCCTGGTCTTCTTTGAAAGAAAGAGAGAGCGGGAGTTGGCTCGGGAAGCTTCCGAAGAAGCCGAGTAAACGAAGTTGACGAAAAGGATCGACAAGTCTTGGAAATGTTGTGCAAGGCAGTC
>JACRDE010000634.1 GCA_016212935.1 Desulfomonile tiedjei
CTTGATACCAGGCTGTCCCTGCAATTGGAGAACCTGCTCTCTGGTGCCGTCAGTGGAATTACTTTCCACAATGACGATTTCCATATCCATACCCGGGATAGTTTTTCTCGTCAGTTGCTTAATCAAATTCGGAAAGGTGGCGACTTCGTTGTAAACAGGGACGATTACAGAGACGGTCCGCAAGGCAGCCGATTGCCGATCATCTCGAGCTGCCAGGGCCACCATGCCGCTTCCGCCAAGAGTTATAGGGCGTTCCCTCAAAAACCGCGGCACCAGGTTTCCGCACGTCCTGATGGCCCAGCCAACCACAGAGTTGCCGGGAAATCTTTCGAAATGGCTCCTGATATACTCCAGATCGAGCACCTTCTCGTGAGGATGCATCCTTATGCAGGAAAAACCGCTCCTGTATATCAGCTGCTGCAAATTTGCAGGTCGGAAATAGAACAAATGCTCCAATTTGAGTTCCATCCATCTGTCCTGCATTACCCGCGCGGTGAAGCTGTCCAGGGATGGAGTGGCGACCACGGCTACACCACCCTGCTTCAACACGTTTCTGGCTTTGGCCAGTGCTTCCGCAGGATTCCGCATGTGCTCGATGACATCAGATAACACGCATACGTCAAAAGTTTGCTCAGGGATATCCAGGTCGAGAACACTCCCCTGATGTACAGTGCCTTTCTTGAGTCGCGACGCTGCCCGCTCCACCAATTCCTGGGACACGTCAATTCCGGTTACCGCAAAACCTAACGATTCTGCCTCTTCGAGCAGAAACCCTGCACCGCAACCCATGTCGATGAGTGACTTTCCTCTGCCATCGCGTATGCCCAAGTACTCCATAGCCGATCGCAACAGGATGGCAGCCCCGGCCCTCCTCATCCCGGGAACGCGATCTCTCAGTCGTTCGTCCCTTTCTCCAAGGAGGTAGCCTTCCGAATATATCTCCTGAAGTTCAGCATCTGTCGGTTGCGGGTTCAGAAACAGCAGGCCGCATGAGGAGCACTCGTCCGAGCGTCTCTCGACAATGCGGAACGCATAGGTAATCTCTTCGCTTCCACACACCGGACAGCGTGAGAGGCGCCATTCGGATTGACTGTTGGTCTCTATTTCTTTCGTAATAGGCATGTACGTTGGTGTGGCTCTCGTTCTGGTATGTTCGTCAACTCCTGCGATCGGCACGCTTTTTTTTCGGTCGGATCACTGGCTCAACTTGATGTTACGCCCAGACCAGTGCTCCGTAAAGAGTCTTGGGAGAATCTTCTTCAAAAAAAAGACTCCCCCGATCTCACTGATTTGAAAACAAATGCGAAATGGACGCTACTGGTTGGGCGATCTCTCGGAGCATTCGATGGCCCTACTTACACTCCTTGCAGCTCTTGACTACCTTGCCTCCTTCTTTTTCACACTCGGCTTTCGTATGAATCTTGTCGCAATCACCCTTTCCATGGCAGCAATAGACCTTCGACTCTTTTTCGTTCGTTTTTGCTGCCTTCATTTGTGCCATAGTCAATGAACCGGCCGAAAGCAAGAAAGACACAACGGTAACCAGGATAAGGACCTTTTTCTTCATTTTTCCTCCATGTGCAGTTTTGTCGGTTAACGGCCGGACGCACTGGCCCGGCTGCCCAATTCTCGCAGAGATCCCCAGGACAGGCATGGGCTGCTACTTGTCAGCGCCCTCTCTATAACAGATACCTTCATTTGGAGAAAACGATTTTTCCAGCAGAGCATAGAGAGCCGGAAGGACAAGCAAAGTAAGCACAGTGCTGGAAATGAGTCCGCCGATAACAACTGTAGCTAGTGGCTTTTGCACCTCTGCCCCAGTTCCTGTGGCCAGCGCCATGGGCAAGAAGCCCAGTGACGCGACAAGAGCGGTCATCAGCACTGGTCGAAGCCGGGTTAATGAACCCTGCACAACTGCATCCATGACCGACATGCCTTCTTCTCGCAGCTTGTTGATAAAGGTGATCATGACCAGCCCATTCAGAACCGCCACCCCGGATAACGCTATGAATCCGACTGCCGCGGATATCGAGATAGGAATATCCCGAATCCAAAGAGCTGCGACGCCGCCGGTCAGGGCGAGTGGCACGCCGGTGAAGACGAGCAGTGCGTATTTGGGGGATCCGAAGGCTGCGAACAGGAGAGCCAAAATCAGAAACAGGGCCACAGGAACAACGATCTGGAGTCGTTTCGCGGCCGATATCAGTTGCTCGAATTCCCCGCCCCACGCAATCCAGTAGCCCGCCGGAAGATTGTTTTTGTTCCTTACGACACTCTGGGCCTCTGAGACGAACGAACCAAGGTCCCGATCCCGAACATTTGTCGTGACTACCACGCGTCGCTTCCCGTCCTCTCTACTGATCTGGTTGGGCCCGGTTACGACTTTCAGGTCGGCAATTGATCCGAGAGTCACGAAGGATCGTTCCTTTCGGTCTTCGGTCATGGCGGCGGTGGAAATGAGAGACTTGCCATTCGATTCCTGTTTCGGCATCGGAATTGGAAGTCGATTGAGGGATTCCTCGTCGGTACGCAGGTTTTCCGGAAGACGCACAACAATGTCGAAGCGTCGATCTCCCTCGAAAACTTGTCCTGAGCCTTTTCCTCCGACCGCAATTTCGACGACCTCCTGAACATCCGACATGTTGAGTCCGTACCTGACCATTTCGTCACGTTTTATCTTCACGGTGAGAATCGGAAGGCCCGTCACTTGCTCGACTTTCACGTGGCTGGCTCCGGGAATCTTTTTTACTTGAGCTGCAATCTCCTCAGCTTTGTCGAGCATTTCATCCATATCATCCCCGAAGACCTTAATCGCAACGTCGCTTAGAACCCCGGCCAGCAGATGGTTGAAGCGCATCCGAATGGGTTGACTGAATTCGAAATTGCTGCCAGGGATCTTGTTCACCTCTGTTTCGATTTGCTTTGCAAGATCTTCTTTCTCGATAGAAGGATCGGGCCACTGGCTGCGAGGCTTGAGGATGATCGTTTTGTCCCCGATGCTCGGCGGATGCGGTTCCGTGGCAACTTCTGACGTTCCGACACGACCGAAAACCGTCTCTACCTGAGGGAAAGCCGCTAGAATGGTTTTTTCAACTATAGACTGGAGTTGAACGGATTGCGACAAACTGGTGTCCGGGACTCGAAGCGTGTGAATCGCTATGTCGCCTTCATCAAGTGTGGGCACGAACTCTCGACCCATGCGAGTGGTTGCGACGACCGTAACGAATACGAGCACTGCAGCCGATACAACCACCACCGTGCGATAGCGGAGAGCCACTTGCAGGACCGGAGCGTACAGTCTTTTGGCTCCGCGGGTCAGGAGATTTTCCTTGATTGACATACCGGACGAGAGAAAAAGGGTAACCGCTGCAGGCACAAAGGTGAACGACAGGATGGTGGCCCCTGCCAATGCCAGCAAGACCGTCAAGGCCATTGGCATGAACATCTTCCCTTCAACCCCGGTCAAAGTCAGGATGGGGAGGTAGACAATCATAATAATGAGTTCGCCGAAGAGCATCGGCTTTCTCACTTCCTCAGACGCCTCGGTGATGATTGTCACCCGTTCGCTTCGAGTTGGAGGACGACCGAGGACCCGCTGCGCTTCAGCAACCTTCCGGGCACAGTTCTCTACTATCACCACGGCTCCGTCCACGATGATTCCAAAATCGATGGCCCCGAGACTCATGAGATTCGCGCTCAATTTGCTAGTCACCATACCCGTCGCTGTGAACAACATCGACAATGGAATGACCAGAGCCGTCACGAAAGCGGCCCTTATATTTCCTAGAAAGAGGAACAGAATCACCACGACCAGTGCGGCCCCCTCAGTGAGGCTCTTACGTACCGTATCGATCGTTTTGTCCACCAGGGAGGTGCGGTTGTAAACCGGCTTGGCTATGACCCCTTGAGGCAAAGAGCGGCTTATTTCTTCCAGCTTTTTCGCAGCCCTCTCCGACACCACCCGGCTATTCTCCCCCATTAGCATAAAAACCGTTCCGAGTACGGCCTCTTCTCCATTCTTTGTCGCTGCCCCTGTTCTGAGTTCCTTCCCCAAACGTACCTTTGCGACATCTTTAATGAATACCGGGGTCCCGTGAACGTTCTTCAGGATGATGTTTTCAATGTCCTCGACGCCTGCGACTTGTCCAGGGGCTCTCACAAGATACTGACCGCCGCTCCTTTCTATGTAGCCTGCCCCGACGTTGGCGTTGTTCGATTCCAGAGCCGTGAGTACGTCCCTGAAAGTCAATCCTATTGAGATGAGTTTGTAGGGGTCAGGTGTGACATGGAACTGCTTTTCATATCCACCGATAGTATTTATCTCGGTGACACCCGGGGTGTTCCGCATCTGGGGGCGGATAATCCAATCCTGAATGGTCCTCAAGTCAGTGAGTGTGTAGGTCGTGCTGTCGGGCTTTTTCGCCCCGGGTGAAGCCTCAACTATCCACATGAAGATTTCGCCAAGGCCCGTTGAGATTGGGCCCATGACAGGTTCTATCCCCGCGGGAAGCTTTCCCTTGATCTCCTGGATTCTTTCGCTCACCAGCCGGCGAGCGAAGTAAATGTCGGTCCCCTCCTCGAATATCGCTGTGACCAGGGCAATGCCGTACTGAGAAAGTGATCTCGTCTTGACCAGTCCAGGCAGTCCGGCCAACCCTGTTTCAACAGGAAATGTGATGCGTTGCTCTATTTCAAGAGGCGAGAGCCCAGATGCTTGAGCAGTGATCTGAACCTGAATGTTGGTTATATCAGGCACTGCATCAATGTTTATTCGGCCCAGATTAAAAACGCCAATTCCGGCCATCAGGAGGGTCAAGGTAACCATGATCCACCGATGCTGAATGGAGAACTGGAGGATTCTACCTATCATTACCATGCTCCTAATGCTGGTGCGACATCCCGGCTTTGCCCAATTCGGCTTTCAAAATGAAACCGTTACGGGAGACGTAAGTCTCTCCAGGTGACAATCCCTTGAGAACCTCGGTAAATTGCCCGTCCGTCCGTCCCAGCGTCAGCGGGCGGTATTCGTAGTCTTCTTCGTACTTGACGAAAACCACCGGCAAGTTCCGATACGTCTGTATGGATTCGGCTCGAACCACCAATGGCACTTCGGTCTCTTCCCTCACTACTTCCACTTTCACGAACATTCCCGGGCGCCATTTATGGTCTAAATTTTCAACTACCACCCGAGCCTTGGCTGTGCGGGTCTCTTCGCCTACAACCGGTCCGATGTAGGAGACGATCCCGGTGGTTTCCATGCCCGAGGAGTCGTATTTGACGGTTGCTTTATGCCCAAGGCCTATTGTGCCCAGGTCTTTGGCGTACAAAGTGATTTCCACCCACACTGTGGAGAGATCGGCGATCACGTAGATCTCGGCGTCTTCCTTGACCCACTCACCGGGAGCAAGATGCTTTTTGACGACCACACCGTCGAAGGGCGCTCTAAGAGAGAAATGGGTCAAGTCCTTGACGGATCCGGACGCAAGCGCACTTGTCTCTTCCCCTGTTAGCCCCATAGTCACGAGCTTTCGAGCGGCAGCGTTCGATTCGATTTTTTCTTCCTGATAGCTCTTTTGACTTGTTAGGAATTCCTTTTCAGGTATGGTCTGCTTTTCCCACAACCGCTGAGCTCGTTCAAAGTTGTACAGGGCTAGTTTTTCTCGCTCCAAGGCCACCAGGTACTTGGATTTGGCTTCTCCGAGCTCACGGCTGTCCAGCACAGCTATGGCTTCGCCTTGGCGTGCAAAATCGCCCAGATTCTTCAGCGCTTGCACTGCCACCCCAGACACGCGCGGCACTATGTGTGATATACGATCGGCATTGAACGCAACTTCGCCAGGCAGTTCTGTGACGGACTTGATCTTTCCGGGGCCGGCCTCATCAGTAGCGATCCCGATTTTTCTCGCCAGCTCTTCGCCAAGTTCAACGCGACCTTCTATTTTCCAGTATTCCCACTCAAAACTTTCACCACCTCGTTCGGCAATGACTTTTACCTCAAACGAGTGCGGCTCCTCGACCTCTTCCCGGCTGAAAAGAAAGTCCTTGTCCGGAACGAGATCGAAAACGCTCGCCCTTTCGCCGAGGCGCTTTAACTCGATCGAGACTTTCACTTCTCTGGGATCAAGAGGTTTCTTGTCGTTGTAGCAGTAGACCCGGAAGTACGGCGGAGTGCCTTTCTCGTAAATCAACACTTCCAGCTGAAGGTTCCCTTCCTTGAGGATCTTGCCTCCATGCGGACCCTCGTGAACATGGCCTGCATGGCCTTGGCCGTGTGAGCCTTGGTCATCACCGTGACCGTGATCATGGCCGTTTCGCGAGGTTTTCTTATCGGAGAAACTGAGTGCCAAAGCTGCAAGTAATCCGATCAGCACGACCGCAAAAATTGCGACGAGTTCTCTTTTGTTCATATTTGGTTCTCCAGGGAGGCAATGAAACCTCTTGAAAGGCCTAGTTCTCTGTTGCGCAAAAGCAGTATCCTAACCAAGGTCACAGATTCCCTGTTGATCGGTGGGGATCGGCGTCCCTGCCGGCCCAGGAGCAGTGACCGGAGCGGAGGCCGGTCGCCACCATTCAAAGAGGCCCTTCGGGCGTCACAGTGGAAGGACAGATCGTCACCGAACTTGTGCCGCTGCGCACTCAGGCCGACGAAGTGTCTGTGAGCAAAGTTACGGGCCTGTGGTCATTGAGGAATCACTCCGGGCTGACGATTGCCCTTGTCAGAGTCGATGTTCTTCATGAACTTTCCAGCTTCTGCGTCAAGAGCTTTGAAACGCTCGTCTTGTTGCTTCTCCAACTCTTGGGATCGGTTCCATTTTCGGTCGATGTTGGCTCGTTGATTTCCTCTGGCAGAAGCCATATCAGCGACGAGTGAGAGACTGAAGATTACAAGCAGGATGGGAATGAGTCTTGCCATTTCCGTGTCTCCTCTATATGAGCATCGTAGGTTCTAATTGGGTCGGTCCGGGATGGAAGTTTTGGAAGGCCACGGCAAAAAGATTTTCAGATCCTCTTGCCCTTAACGGAGGCCTGGCTTGAACATCCATCGTCGAATTTGATTGACAGTGTCTGATGCACAATTCCACGCTGCAGGAAATTCGTTAGTACGGGGATGTTATATGAACTCTGCTTAAGTGAACGAAGTGCTTAAGAATCCACCACGTCCCACATCCCAGCCTGAAAGACAGACCGTGGAATCACACAGCAAGCGGAGAACTCAAATCAGGAGACGAACGGTAAGAATTGACGCAAGCGGAGGGGTGGGGTCAAGGGGATGGAAGCGACCGCAAGCTAGAACAACCCCAAAATCGGATCGCGGTTCGCCCGGGCTGGTCAGTATCTGAGCCTGGTCTTGCCAGGACTCGGTCCCGAGTACTCGACGCCCGTTCGGGAAGAGTTGAGCAGGCCGGCAGTCCCCATAACAGGGGTGCACACAGCAATGGTGGGTGGAGCACAGTTCAGCAGCATCAAGGGCGTGGAACAAATGCAATGTGTTCACCAAGCCGGAGCCAGCGGCGCTGCCCGCGACAGATCCCAAGACCTCACCGTCTGTGGGAAGTCTTTCATGAGAGCACTCATGTGAGTGGAAGGCAGCGGTCCCCAACGTAATGCCGTAGCATACGAGGAGCACCCATGCGTACACGGGTTTTTTCACTGCGGACACCTCCAGTATAGACCTGCACAGGGCTACCCTTTGTAGCCCAATCGTTTGATCCTGCTGCTCTAAATAGGACAGAGAGTAGCTATTGTCAAGTTCGTTCATCGATGGGCCGTCGTACCAGTTCGAACTTATACGGATTTGCGCTCAAGGAAGGAAGAACTGGAGAGAAACTTCTTGTAAGAAGTTTCTCTCCAGTCATATTCGTTTGAAAGCCAATTCCCATTATGAGAATTCAGAAAGGAGGAGAAGCATAAGTCGAGTACCGAATCATTGCCCGCGGCGGAGAGCAATGATTGACCGCAACCGATGTTGGTGATATTATAATTCGTTAGCAACAAGGTTGGCCACCGGGAGTGGGCAGAACGGTCGGAGAGAAGTCAACTGTGGCGTAGCGTTGGGGCTATCAAGATACGAATTTAGAAGACGTCTACAAGATGCAGCAATGAAGTGGATCGAGACACATCCCGAACCATGATTGAGGAATCCAAACAATTCTAGAGAGACCTAGATTCCCTTCTTGAATCCATTCCTGCCGCTCCAAGTGAAAAGAATACCTTCAACCTCAGCAGTTCGGCCGCGAGTTCCAAGAGACTGACTGACGAACAAGCCGGAAAATTCGGTGCGGCAGAGGCCCAGATGATGGGCCCTGATGCAGCTAGGAAAACGTGGGTTTGTATTTACAGATATTACTACAAAGAAGCCTTGGTGCTTAATTTAGTCATGTTTCATGAAGCCGCCTTGGCATCATGCGAATAGAAAGAAAGAGAACGAGCCTAAGCCACATGAAAGATTGCCCCCCCAATCAATGGCGTGGGTTGGCTGTGTTACTAAAGGTGGATTTTGATGATGGGAAAAATAAGAACATTCAGAAGTCCTCAGCAGATACGCCTGCAGTTTGAAGCAATGATGCTGCTGGCACGTTCCCAGCAAGGGCATATTCGACTGACTTATATGGAAAAGAAACCCTATTATGCCGTGTTTGTCGACTCTGGCAATGAGTATGCATTGACCATAAATCAAAAAGGATACGTTTCAGAGATATTTGCCGGCTCAGGCCGTCAAGAGCTTGAATCAAATGCAAGAATGACCCATGACGAATTAAGAAACCTCGTTGACTCTGCGTTAGAATCTGTGGAGCGACGGCTCGAAAGTTGGGAGCAGGACGCCAAAATAAGTATCGATACGTAAGAAAACTCCCTTTTACATGAATAAGACATTCACAACTGCCCAGAAACCTCCACCGTGAGCCTCCAACGCCATCTGATGAGGCGACGGGCGGTCTAGGAAGGACATATTACAATGACCGATAGAAATAAGCCTGGACAGATCATTCACCTTGCAGACAGAAAAACCAGGTTTGAGACGAACCGAAAAACGAGCAATGTGCGGGTTAGAGACAGAAGCCATTTGGGCCTTGAAATTTTCAAAGTGTTAAGTACTGCATGCTCGGACGTCGAAAACACCAAGTATCTTGATATAGAGTTGACATCCAAGTCTATAGAAATATCCGGTCGTGTCCCTCTGTGGTATCGCATTAGAATAGGCGACGACAGACACTTTTACGAAACAATAAGCGGTTATCCAGAGGCAAGGACCTCCTTGTCCGGTGGTACTAAAGAACTATTGGAGCTGGTACACGGTCCCTTTGAGGATTGGCTTGATTTGCAGGATGAGGGTTATATACCTGACATTTCATACAGAGTTGTTACGTTCAATGGGAAGACAGTCGAACCTCGAAACTTATCGGATTTGGGCATGTGCTGGAACAAACATGTTAATAGCGCCGGCTTTCCGGAGTTTGAATTTGATTATGAAACAGACAAGGAAAAGCAGCAACGGATAGCACTGGGACCTGCGCGAGATCTGTTCATGAGACGCTACTGTAAAGACAGGAACTGGCATCCGTCACACCTGACCCCAGAGCAAAGGGCAGAGATAGAAGGTCAGAGAGGCTGGATTAACCCATAGGAACTGGGGGCTTTTTCGGTATATATTAGATGGAATTACCCTGAGATTGGATGGGCGAGGTGAACGACTGCACTTCCCCATGACCCCGAAAGGTGACTAGTGTCGAGTCCAAGAAATACCTTGTACAAGTTGCCCGGAAATGCGACACTGCCCCCGCCACATACCGGGGGTGGATTAATTTCTAGGGCGGCGTAATGACGATACGTGCATCATCAAGGGGGACGCATCGTCTGGAATTGGAGGTGAGGACGTGAACGCGAAATGGCGTTTTCTTACAGTCAGATGGTGGGTAGTTCATTTTGCGGGATTTGTTTTGGTTTACACCGCGGGTCGACTGGCAGCGGAATTACTGGGCAGGTGACGATGATGTTACAGAAGATAATGTATCCGAAGGCTGGGTGGTTTGCTGTTCATGCAATCGCAATTATTCTGCTTTTTCTTTTGGGCTGCTCGGTCCGATTCGTTTAGGAGGGCTGCATGAAAGAGCAACGTATCCAATTATTGGTGGCTCTGGTAGGGTTGGCTGCGGCTTCGTTTATTTTTCATTACAAGATGCACCCGCCTGAACAGTTCCTAAGTCATTTCTGGGCGAGTCTTTTTTCCGCGATGGACGTTATTCTGGTGACGATCTTGTTCCTCTCGCGAAGCACAGCGATATGGGGGTTGTTGCTAAACAGCTTTCTGAGCTTCCTGGGAATAATCATGATGACAGACCTTGCCATTGTCTCCTCTTTAGAAGGCTGGATAAAAGTCAGTTTATTTCGGCAACCCATCGCTTGGCTGATGGAATCCACATTCCCGGACATTTTGATCGTCATTGCTGACTTTACCATTGGTCTGACGCTTTACAGGATTAC
>JACRDE010000647.1 GCA_016212935.1 Desulfomonile tiedjei
CCTTTCGATAACCACGAAAAATCTGTCGAGGCCTCCGCGATCTTCTTGACCGCGGCAACAATTTCGGAATCGCTTGATCCTCTAGGAAGCGCCTGCACCACTACGCGTGCGGGACCATCATAATAACTCGGAATGATCATGTTAACCTCCGCTGTTCTCGTGTGGAGATCATCAACATGGCTATATGAAGTCCTCGACTGTGGTTCTCGCGGAGGAAGCCCACTGGCTAGCCCTTTTCTTTGCGTTTGATCCCGGCCAGAGCCAAGAAAGAGCTGATCTCAGGGCAGCGGAGCAGCAAAGCCGACAAGGCAAATATCGCCAATCCTCCGAATATACAGGCTGCCAGGACCAATCCGTTGAGCTTGTTCAGGCCCTGCGGCCACTGCCCGAAAGTTCGCCCATATGCTAGCGCAATTCCCATCACAGTTGAAGCCGCACATACCCTGCCGATTGAACCTGCGAAGTGCGCACTCGGAAAAGTCCCCAGGCGTTTCAACAGTATGGCGAAGAGGACAAGAAGGTTGAAAGCTGCCGCCAATGAGGTAGCCAAAGCCAGTCCGCCCTGGGACATGGACCTCATGAGCAGCAGACCCGCCACAAGGTTCACCGCAACGGCTCCTACGGAAACCCACAACGGCGTACGAGTATCTTTGAGTGAGAAAAAGGCCTGGGTAACTACCTTCAAACCTGAAAAAGCCCAAAGACCGATTGTGTACCACCTCAGAGCGTACGCAGTCTGAACGGAATCAGCGTAGCTGAAAGCACCCCTCTGGAAAAGTATTGATATTATTGGCTCATCAAGAACGACGAGTGCGACCGATGCGGGTATGATGAAAAAAGCTATAAGCCTTAGCCCAAAGGCCACCGAATGAGTCAAACCGGACAAGTCCCCGTTACTCGCCTGCCGGGACATGGAGGGCAAACTGGCAGTTCCCAAGGCAATGGCAAAGACTCCCAAAGGCAACTCCACCACACGATCCGCGTACCAAAGCCAGGAAACTCCGCCGGGTATCATCGAAGCCAGCATGGACCCAATAAGCACGTTTATCTGATAGACAGCGCCAGAAAGAGCTGCAGGAACGAACAATACACCTATCTTCCTCAGTAGCGGATGCCTGAAACTAAAATCCGGACGAAGCTTCACCCCAGCGCGAATCATGAACGGGACCTGTAACATTAGCTGGAACACTCCAGCAATCACCACTCCCCATGAGAGCGCGTAATAAGGCTCTGCACCGAAAAACGTGGTGAATATAACCACTCCGGCTATCATGGTAATGTTCAATAATACCGGAGCGGCGGCAGGCGCGGAGAAATGCCCCATGGAATTCAAAACGCCGGAAGCCAAGGCCACTAGGGATATGAAGAAGATGTACGGAAACATGATCCGCGTCAGTTTTACAGTGAGTTCGAACTTTGAAGCATCTTCGACAAAGCCGGGCGCCGTTACGTTTACAATCCAGGGACTAAGGATTATCCCGATGAACGTTACCAGTGCCAGTACAATTGCGGCGAAAGTGAATACTATTCTAGCAAGTCGCTCCGCGCCGGCCCCTCCCTCGTGATGGAGGGTATCCACATATGTAGGAACAAACGCCGCGGAAAGCGCGCCTTCGGCAAACAGTCTTCTCAGCAGATTCGGGATCCGAAAGGCTATAAAAAAGGCCTCGGCGCCTGGGCCGGCTCCGAGGAAAAAGGCGGTGACCATGTCTCTCACGAATCCGAGGACTCGGCTCAATGCGGTCCACATTCCTACTACCCCGGCAGCGCGGGTCGTGGCTTTCTGTTCTGACATGGTTTCTTTGCTTGTTCGGGACAAAAGGGCTTGACTTGAACTCGAGTTTTCTGACATAAAGAGAGTTTCCATAACGGATTAATAATCCCGGGTGGAACTTATCGCTCGCACCGGAAACTATTTGTGGTATAAAACCAATTATCCGAAAGATTTTTCAAGGAGCTGTTTATGGCAAACCATGCTTCAGCGCTCAAAAGAATGCGCCAGAATGAAAAAAGACACCTCAGAAATATGTCCTACAGATCTAAAGTAAAGACTGCGATCAAGAAATACCTTCTTTCTCTTGTTGAAAAAAGCGAGGGCGCTTCCGGACTTTTGAGCGAAGCCGCTTCTCTGCTCCACAAAGGCGTTTCCAAGGGCATTTTCCACAAGAATACAGCTGCACGAACAATAGCTAGGCTCAGTAGCAAGCTCAAGGTTGCTTAGGCATTCGCTGCCGCCTGTCGGCCGTTTGATCCTGCCGCGAGCTTCTGCCATACCCGGTCTCGGTTCTGTCACGAGCCGGGGTCTCCCGTGAGTATCCATCCTGTCCAGGCTGGAGGCCTTCCGCTGAAGGAGGCGTCCAGACCTGCTGGTATCTCCTTGGTGTATGCGCCCAGAGCCTGCGAGGCCGTGGCTTTTTGAGCCGCTTTCTTCAAGATTGACAGGAGGAAAGGCTCATCAGAGCCCCAGTTTGGGTCCGAATAGTTCAGCATTCCCATTCTTACTCCTGCATAGATCAGAGCCACGCTAAAAAGCAAAGGCCCCTCTCCTACGGCGGACTCTTTGTCCGGAACGTCAAACCAGGACACAGGAACGATCGCGAGCCTTGAGCCCAAGGGCATTGAAAACAGATCACGAATTCCCATTTGGCGTCTGCCTTTTTTGTCCGGAGAAAAGAACAGACAGGGTTGACGGTCCGGGGATACCCCATCGGTGACGGCTAAGGGGACCGCGACGACCGCAACGTCGTCTGCTCTGTCCTTATACTCTCGGAAGCGGTCCATAGTAGCAGCCGGCCCGACCCAAACGTCGAATTTCCTGAATATTTTTTGAATAGTAACGACTATCTCAGAGGGCTTGGGGTACACTGGATTTGTGAGTATGAGCTGCTCGATTCTTTCCTCTTCGGTAATTTTTGGGGCGACTTTTTTCCGTCCCGCATGTCCGCCAGAGGACTCTTTCACATCTTCTTCAGCTATCCAAGGGATTGATTCGAAGAGGAGAAGCTCTCCATTGAACCCTGCGTTCTTGGTTTTTGCCCCGGATGCACGGACAAACTTCAGCATATCTGCAGACGGGATCAACGATACAAGACGTTCCATCCCGAACGGGCGGTCTTCCGAGTCCAGAATCACAGAGAAAGGCAGGTACCACAACGAGCGGTCAGGAATCACGA
>JACRDE010000063.1 GCA_016212935.1 Desulfomonile tiedjei
AATCGGGGAGGCACTTCTTGTAAGAAGTTCCTCCCCGAACCCCACCTCAAGAACTTCTAGCACTCGCCGGAACCCCCATTTCCTGAAAGGAAATTTGGGGTTCCGGCAAATGATCGAAGTTTCTGGACGGGGGTTTGGGGGGAAACTCTTTACTAAAGAGGGTCCCCCCAATCTTACTTCTTTGAAAGCGCATTAGTATAAATCTGCGTACATACTATGGTTTGTTGGTCGCAGATCGATTCGTAAATTTTTGCAGCCATTTCGGCTACCGTTTTTGCAGGAATTCGCCACGGATTCGCTGACATCGACCTCTTTAGGTTCTCCCAGGCGGCTCGGCGATGGTTCAGTTATTTTCGGCTTTCCGATTTGCTTTTCATATACATCTTCCCAAAAATGTGTTAAACAATAGCTCACCCAGAGTCGAATAAACCCGCCTTACATGGATTTGTGCATTGTGCCGTTTCGGCGGATTAGCGTTCTATCCCCGCTGCTCTTTCTTGACCGGGAATGACTGAAAACGGATTTAATCCAGGAGTATTGCATGGAAGAAGAGACATTCGCGCGAGAACAAGAGACGTCCGAAGTTGAGCAAGTGGCTAAACAGGCCAGATGCGAAATGGTGACCGTGGTCATGAGGCAGGAAGACTACCAGGCTCTGAAAGAAATGGGAGGACCCCGACCCGACCACGTCCACATGGCGTTAAACCATTATCTTGACACAATGAGCAAGTTTGGATGGCGGCCTGTGCCGAGCGGTCAATTGAGATTATATGAGAACCTTACCACATATAAATGTACGCTACTGAAGTCTCTTTGCGACGATGTTCGATGCTTGAAGGGGCGATTCGATTACCACACCATTGAAGCCATCCGTTTGTACCTGCGATAGCATCGTCCTTACGACGTTTCTTGTGATCCCCAATGTTAATTTTCCGCTACGTTTTTGTTACTTGCATTACTAATTTGTAAGTAAAATGCTATCCAATCTACGCTTGGTTCAGTTCCCAGAGATTGCTGGAGTACGTACTGCGGCACTAGAGGCGATTGCAGAACTTTATAAACGTTCTTTCAGCCGAACGAAGGGAGGCGTCGGCTCGGCAATCCGCTCAGGATGGTGCAAGCGGATTACCTGCGTGTCCTCTGCCAGAAATACCTTGCCAAACGTCCCGCTTCACTGCATCGGGTTCTCCAGAAGAGTCGATGCTGGCCCAGGGGGACGAAATGGCCCGAACAAAGATGCAACGATGCGCGGACTATGAGTTGGAAAAATCCTACTTCTGTGAAAGCTTCTTTATTGATTCACGGCGGATGTCGAACAAGTGCGGTTCGTTCCCATTCCCTTCCATTGTTTGAAGCACGAATTTGGCGATCACTGCCTGCCCATGGGCGTTGGGATGATTGTCCACGGATATTTTGTAGGGTTGAGCTCCTTGTTCCAGTGCTGTCTTGAGTGCTGGAAGTGCGTCTACGTATGCGATTCCGCTTTTTCTGAAGAAATCGAAAGAAGCCTCCCTGATCCGGTCCTCATTCTCGATCACCTTGAAATAAGAGGCGGGTATTGCAAGCCCTCGGGAAGTGCAGCGGCCCACAACGTCTCGGAACACAGTGTGCTTCGTTGGGATGACCAAAACGCAGAACCTGACACCCGCCTTGTCTGCTCTAATTTTCATCAATCTGTACGCTTCCATCGAAAAGTGAAAGCCGGTTTTCATCCAAGGGTCTTCAAGATTCATGGCACCGAGGATGCGCTTGAAGCTGAAAGTCGTGCACGCAAGCCCGTCGTCGAAGTACCAATTCTCCGGGTACAGGTAAGCGGACATTTGAATCAAGCCCTTGAAAAGCCTCGCTCCCAGTCCGGACTGGGACGCGGAACCAAACTTGTATTCAGATATCGTGTAAACAGAGCGAAAAAGGCTCAAGAGCGCCAGGGCATCCCGGTTGTCGGGCACGACGGCATGCGTAAGATCTGCTGTCTCTTGCCTCTCACTCTGGCTTTTCGTCCCAAGCTCGTCCAGAATCTTCTCGAGAGGCCATTCGTAGGGAGGCACTTTAATTTGCCCTGTAAAATGATAAAGATCGACCAAATGGAACGCGTCGAATATGTCATTGCCGAGATAGAATGTGGCCACCATGATATCCGGGTTCAGTCTGAGCGCCTCTTCCTGCAACCAAACGTAATGGACCGGACCGTACCCCGGGCACGATATGTTTGCGGCAAGCAAGGGCTCATTAATTCCATTACGTCTGAAGGAACGGTCGCGGCTCATGGCCTCGAGGACTCTTGGCCAAGCCTCCTCCGCCGGAACACCTGAACCGTAAGTTATGGAATCTCCAATAGCAACGAGCTTCGCAGCCATCGCGGGCGAGTTACCGTGTGCTACCCCTGCGCCAGGATCCGAGGGCTGGGAGGGGAATCTGTACTCCAAGGTTGCGTCCTTTATGACCTGGGGCGCATTCATGAACTCGCCCATTCCTGGAGCAAATAACGAAATAGTTCGCAGCAGGACTTCCGCTAGCACGAGCCCGATTAGCAGCGCGGCAAGAGCCGAAAAAAGTCTCTTTGCTGCAAAAGATTTAGACTTTGCTGCAGAAGTATTTATCGCAGGAGATGCACCGTTAAGACGTTGCGTCAATTCATCCTCTTGTTTTACTTTAGTGCTACGTATTGTTTGATTTATTATATCAGGCATTGTCGTGAATTATCAAAATATTATTAAATCCATGAAGTTACTATTCTGGCGCGCACACCAATTCAGTGTCTCCCTCCCCGTATCTATGCACCCGCTGGCGTAAAAGCGATTCATTCGTAACCCTTCACTTACGCGAGGGAGAAAACCGCTCACAACGATGTCAATTGCGAGCGAAGCAAAGCAGTGATATGTCGTGGTCCCTGGTTGCTCCCGGTGAGTGATTGATTACGTTCCGTGCATTTCCCCGGTTGACAGGGCGCCTCAAATCGTGTAACCAGCTTAAAATGAAGCTAGTTCGTGAACGCGGGGAAGGCATGCGTGGCTGCCTGAGGTACATCTTCGCCTTTCTGATACCTTTTCTTGTGTCGTGTTCCACCGTCTCGAACCTGGAGAAAAAGGATCCTTACAGGCTCGAAGGGGACTCAACCAGGGCAAAGGACAGCTCCGGCTCGCTGAAGAGTCGATGCACGGCGCTGGGAGACCTGCCTGCGGAGGTTGAGCTCTGTTCCCTTGCCCCCGACAAGAAACCACGCGGCATCACCGCAAGACTCAAGGATGTGGGATGCAGCGTCGTCAATTTATTGAATGGAAAAAAGCACCCGAAGATTCCGGATTTGGTCTTTCCCATCGAAACGGGTGCTCTTTCGTCACCATTTGGTTACAGGCACGGAGTGTTCCACAGCGGTATTGACATAACGGCATGCAAAGGAGAGCCGGTGCGCGCATGCGCTGACGGGACAGTGGCGTTCACCGGAACAAGAAAAGGTTATCGGAGCTATGGATTGGTGGTGCTCCTTGACCATGGCCGGGAGGCCCACAGCCATTACGCGCATCTCAGCCGAGCACTGGTTCAAACCGGCCAAAAGATCAAAGCTGGGGACGTAATAGGACTCGTTGGCAGCACAGGGCGCTCGACAAGCCCCCACCTGCATCTGGAAGTGAAGGTTGGCAATCAGTTTTACAATCCCATGGCGCATTTCGCTCCCTCTGAACTGAAGGGAGTAGAAATAGCCAAGAGCTTTTCAGCCCCACCAATGGGACCGGTATCTGCCAGACGTCGCCTTTCCTCCAGGCCTTAGGCCGAAAGGGAATCTCTCTGCGGGGCGATAGCCGCCTGCATTCTAAGTCCCAGATAAAAACCCGACTTCAGACGAGAATGGATCTGGGAGAACCTCATGCCAATGCTCATTCAAAGCAGTAAGAATTTGGGGAGCTTGCATTGTAAAGAAGGTTTCCCCGATTTTACTTCTTTGATTGAGGGTTAGTATCACTTGCACGAAGCAAGGTCCCCCAGGCCTTTGAGCATTACTCCGCTCCGTGAGCTTTCAAAATCTGGACTACATCCCCATTTCCCGCAGACGAAGCCCACATTAGCGCCGTCCATCCGTTGCGGTCTTTAGCGTGGATATCGGCTTTTCCCTTGAGCAGTTGTTCCACAGCATCCTTGTGGCCTTCGGCCGCCGCCACAAGAAGAGCCGAGGCACCGTACTGGTCCTTGGCTTCGAGTTCTGCTCCGGCATCCAACAGGGATCTGATCACGGAACTGTAGCCACGACGTGCGGCTCTCATGAGGGCTGTCCAACCGTAATCGTCTTTTGCATTAACGCTTGCGCCCCTACCGACGAGAACTTTGACTGCGTCGTCGAAACCTCTGCGGGACGCTTTCATCAAGGCTGTGGCGCCGTACTGGTCTCTATCTTCTGTGTTGGCGCCTCTATCCACAAGCATTTTGATGACTTCGGAGTGCCCGATTGCTGCTGCCCACATCAGGGGTGTCCAACCGTTCTTGTCCTTAACACGCGGGTCCGCTTCATTGTCCAAGAGCACTTTGACCACTTCGGATTGACCCTCCCTGCAGGCCTTGATCAAAGCAGTCCAGCCTTCTTCATCTCGCAAGTTCACGTTGGCTCCATCATTGACCAGTTCCCTGACATTGGCGACATTGCCCGTCATGGCGGCGTATATGAGTTTGTTATCCATGGGCGCGCCGCAATGTGGACATGCGTCGGCAAGACTCGAAACCCTATCTCCGCATTCATAACACGTAGTCAGAGCCATGATAGTTCCTCCACTAGATATTGATATTATCCGGCCACGTGTCTCTCCAGGAGAGCTATGATTTCCTTGTTCCGAATGGAGGCTGCCCACATCATCGCCGTCCAGCCGTTCTTGTCACGGGCTCGCACATCCGGTTTTTCTTCAAGGAGAAGTCTCACCGGTTCTCTGTGTCCCTCGCTTGCGGCAAGAATTAGGGCGGTGTTTCCATCCTTATCTGCTGCATCCACGTCTGCCCCTTTCATCAGGAGCAACTTTATCAGTCTCGTGTGTCCTCCCCTGCAAGCCCTCATAAGAGCCGTAGCCCCGTCCTTGTCCGCGATATTGGGATCTGCGCCTTTTTCCAGCAGCAGTGTCGCTACCGCGGGATATCCACGCCTGCAGGCCTTCATAAGCGCTGTAGCGCCGTATTTGTCCTGGTAGTTCACATCCGCCCCGTACCGCAAAACGACCGCCAGGATGTCCTCATGGCCCAGAGATGCGGCCCACAACAGGGGGGTCCACTGATTGGCATCCGCACAATTGACTTCAGCACCGGCATCGAGCAACAGTTGCACGATCCTGAGATGGCCCTCCCGAGCTGCAAGAATGACCGCAGGCCAACCCTCGCAATCTTTGGCCCGTGGATCCGCACCGCGCTCCAGAAGCATATTCACCACCTTCGGATGGCCCATAAGTGCTGCCCGCATTAGAGGCGTGACACCCGCAGGATTGGCCGCATTCGCGCTCAGCCCATTGTCGAGCAGGACCTTGACTACTGACAGATGCGCTCCCGCTGCGGCCCATCTCAGGGCCTTGGCATCGAGATCGGCCCTGTTCTGGAGCAGGAATTCAACAATGTCCGCATGACCAGCCTTGGCTGATTTGAAAAGGGCTGTTTCACCCTTGTTATCCTGTGTGTCCACAACTGCGCCTTTGTCGACGAGAATTTTCGCAAAATCCATGTGCCCGCGCGAGCATGCCTCCATAAGAGGCGTTTTGCCGTTTTCGTTCGCTGTGTTGACGTCTGCTCCGCCGTTGATCAGCAGCTCTGCGACATCTGCATGGCCCTGAGCGGCAGCCCAGATAAGGGCATTGTTTCCGTCGTCCTTTGCCGAGCCTGTGTCAGCACCGGCATCCAGAAGCATTTTGATTGCTTCCGTGTTTCCGGTTGAAACAGCCCACATAAGTGCCGAAGCACCAGACTCGTCTGCAACTCCGAAATCGGCTCCGCTCCTGAGCAAGACTTGCATCATGTCTGAGCGTCCCAGTTCTGCGGCCTTCATCAGAGGTGTCCAGCCAGACTGATCCGCGGAATTCACGTTCGCTCCCTTGGTTATCAGATCCTCGAGTACGTGGACATCTCCCGATTCCACAACTCGGATGAGCCTGTTTTCCACTGGAGCGCCGCAGTGAGGGCATGCCCTTGCAAGACTGGAGACTTTCCCTTCACATTCGTAGCAGGTCAAAATAGCCATTGATAATCACCTCCCCTGTGAGTGAGAACAGAAACTATCCCGTTAGATTACAGTGCTTGCCATTACACATGTGGCGGATAATTGGCGAGCGACCCTCGCGTCTTTTCACCTCTCGAGTACTCATAAATCCGTGGCCGGCATGTGTAGCTTGCAATTCGAACATATTCATGCTCGCTTCGGACCTGGTTGCGCTACTTCCCTGTCATGGTATGAGCAATGACTATGCCAATTCGTATATGCGTCCTTTTTGTTGGAATTACTGATAATTACTGTAGAAAATGAAAAGAAGCTACCTGCTCCCCTGGAACCGGAAGGTAGGGCTGTAATAATTCCTGACAGGATGTAAAGCAGAAATAAATTCTCCGGGTGAATGTTAACTTATGTGGGAA
>JACRDE010000644.1 GCA_016212935.1 Desulfomonile tiedjei
CGCCCAATGATAAATCGTGCCACGATATTATCTTCCCGGCAATGAATTGCCGGGCTACTATGCAGCGTCCCTCCGGGACGCCAGCCATACAAGCCCCGTAGGGGCGACACACAGTAGCCCGGTGCTTTAGCGCCGGGTACCAGTGTGGCACGACTCAGGGCATCAAATCAGTTTTGAGACAGTTTCAGATGCCGGTCCTACTGAGACGTTTTCATGTTTCGTTGTGGCGCTTTCCGCCATGGAAGTTCGTATAAGAGTGTGGACCTCCGAGCTACAGGTTGCTTTCGCCGTATTTTTTCAAGATTTCCAGGAAGTACCCCGTAGGAACGGAAATGTTCTCATTGCGTCTTAGCACTATATCGGAATCGAATACAATGGTCCCTTCTTCCAGGCTGATCTGTTTGAGAATTCCGCGGGCAAGTTCGTCTTTTATTTCGTGGGACAGGAGGAAAGACACACTGTTCTGTCTTTTCATGTAGGCAAGAATGAAACTGAGACTCTCGGATTCCATTAGCACTGAGGGAGTCACCCCGTGTCTGCCCAGCCGTTTGAGGATAGCGTTTCTGGATCCAGACCCCTGTTCTCTCATGATCATAGGTTCGCCGTTGAGACATTTTATGGATACTGTTCCTTTTTTGGCCAGGGGGTGATCGGGGCGCGCTACAAGCACGAATTCGGCGCGACCGAATGGACAAGAATGCAATTCGGAACCGTAATCCGTGCGCGCAACCACCACGAGATCCTCTTTGCCGACCCGCACGCGGTTGATAAGGTCCGCCGAATTGCCCTCACTTAAGCAGACCCGTATTTTAGGATATTTTTCTTTGAATCTGGATATAAGTTCAGGCATGACGATCCGCGCGTATGCCTTGGTGGAGCCTATCCTGAGTGTGTCTGCGGTGGTTAACCTTGCTTTTTCAAGTAGCTCTTCCATTTGTTCCACCCGAGCAAACACTCGTTTGCTGATCAGAAAAAGGGCTTCTCCTGTCTCGGTGAGTTTGTACGTCTGGCAGTCCCTGTAAAAAAGTTGCACTCCGCATTCGGTCTGGAAAATTCGTAGCTGCTGTGAGACTGCTGGCTGGCTTACGTGCAGCTGATCCGCCGTTCGGCTCATGCTGAGGAACTTACAGAAATAATGGAATGTTTCCAAGTGATTGAGGTTCATCATAATCTTTGAGGGGGCGTCCCGAATCCATTATAGTATAAGTAAACCTAATGGCTCTATAATTTTTTATGTCTTGACTATGCCTCAGAAATCGCTGAAACTTTCAATTGAGAGCCTATAACCCCGACTGGACGGCCCCTTGATCGGTCAGAGCATTACCGACCTGGGCCGAGATCGTAGGAGTTTTTTTTGCAAAATTCCCAAGGTAGGGCGTTTACGGTTTCAAGGGTCACAAATGGCTCAAAGAGCCTCGGCTATCACAGAATAATTGATGAATTTCGTCACATATACAGTCCACAGAAGTCTATATCCAGTCGAGACAGCAAGCCTTGCCCCATTCCGGAGGCTGCTTTCCCATAGGACCCGGGTCTGCTTCACTTGAAGTTGTCGGTAAGGATACTGGGCAACCATTTCAACCACAGCGACACGTAACTCCAATGCTTCGGTTTTTGATGACTCGCGCGAGTGTCGGATTTCGGCAGGTTAGTTTTGGCGGCGGCGGTAGTCTCCTATACACTAAGACGGGTTCACGTATAGCACTGTAAATTCTTATTCCGGAAAGGAAAAGCTTGAAACGAATCATCATAGGTATCAGCGGCGCCAGCGGAGTCATTTACGGCATTCGGCTGCTGGAGGTTCTCAAGGGGATAGAGGGAATTGAAACCCACTTGATTCTAACCGCTGGCGCAAGAATAACCTTGAAACTGGAATGCTCTATGGGGCCGGAAGCGGTGGAAGCGCTCGCTGGAAAAGTGCATTCGCCGAGCAATCTCGCAGCGTCTCTTTCCAGCGGCTCTTTCCGCACCGAGGGGATGATCGTGGCCCCGTGCTCTATGAAGAGCCTTTCAATGATCGCCTTATCGCTGAATGATAATCTGTTGGTACGGGCTGCGGACGTGACTTTGAAAGAACGCCGCAAACTGGTGCTCATTCCGAGGGAAACCCCTCTTCATCTCGGACATCTCAGGGCGATGACGACAGTCACTGAAATGGGAGGGATAATTCTGCCACCATCACCGTCATTCTACCATCGGCCCACAACCATACAGGATATTGTGGACCAGACCGTAGGTAAGGCGCTCGATCAGCTGGGGATCGAACACCAACTCTTCAACCGCTGGGGAGGCGGATGAGGCTCGAGGAACTTGAAAGCATAGTGACCTCCTTCATGGACTCGCACACGACGATGACGCTCGCTTGTTGCATGGAGGACGCCCCGTGGGCGGCCGCCGTATATTACGCAAGACATGAACTGGATCTGATTTTCTTCTCCTCACCCAGATCGCGGCATTGCTTGGCGTTTGAGCAAAATGACAGGGCTTCAGCCACAATACATGGCGAATACGCCGGCTGGAGAGAGATCCAAGGACTTCAGCTTGAAGGACATGTGCAGCCGATCACTAGCTCAACTGCCCGGATACGGGCCATCACCTCTTATGTTAAACGGCATCCCTTCGTTCGGGAATTTCTGTCGGATCCGCTTTCCATAGGTAGCCAAGCCGCGAAAAAGATCTCGAAGGTCGACCTGTACGTGTTTCGGCCGGATGCGATCTTTTATGTAAATAACGAGGCAGGGTTTGGAACGAGATGGAAACTTGACGTCAAACTGGGCAAAGCCGCTGGAACCCCGGTTTTAGCCTGAAACAAGAGGATTTTGACTGCCGCCGATCCAAAACCAAACAACCGCAAAAAACAGGAGGTGCACACATGGCCGAGTTGAAGTTCCCGAGTCCCCACGAAGCAGAGAGAATCCCAGGAACTGAAGGTTGGGAACGGATGTACCCGTATCATTACCAGTACAGTACTGCAGACCCTGAACGCAAAAAGTACGAGGAGGGCATGTTCTGGTTCTATGACGGGTTGCACTATCCCGAACCGATGTATCCTTTTGACATCATTTGGGACGAAGCCTGGTTTCTTGCGCTGTCTCAGTTCAATACCAGGATCTTCATTGTTCCGCCCGCAATGGGCATAGATCATCGCATTCATAACGGATACATCTATATCACCCCTCTGCCCGTGGAGAATCCCGAAGACATCCCCCAAAGAGTCGAGCTATTCATGAAACGGGCCGGCTATTACTACCAAAACTGGGATAAGCTGCACGATCAATGGGAAGAAAAGATGCGAGGCATTATCAAGCAGCTTGCGGATCTCGAGATTCCAATTCTACCTGAAATGGAAGACGAGTCAGTAGTAACGGAAGGACTTGGAGTTTCAACCGGTTATAAGCTGTTGAAGGCTTACGATAATCTGATCGATCTCGGAATATTGGCATGGCAGTACCACTTTGAATTTCTGAACCTGGGATACGCTGCTTACGTGGTTTTCGTGGATTTCTGCACGAAGGCTTTTCCGGACATCCCGCTGCAAAAAATCACCCAAATGGTTGGTGGCATTGATGTCATCATTTACCAGCCTGACGAAGAGCTCAAGAAACTGGCCAGGCTAGCTATCGAGCTCGGGGTTGACGAAATCGTCATGAAAGGAGATCCGTCAGATCTGCTCCTCAAATCGATGGAAGGCTCGGAAGGTGGGAAGAAATGGGCGGAAGCCTTTCAGGCAGCCCGCGACCCATGGTTCTATGTCTCTACCGGGACTGGATGGTACCACCACGATTCGTCCTGGAACGACGATCTTGAGATACCCCTGTCGGCCATGAGGATTTATATAGAAAAGTTGAGGGCCGGCCAGAACATAGCCCGACCCACCAAGGACGTTAGGGCCGCGAGTGAACTGCTGACAAACGAATATCGCGCCCTGCTGGCAACCGATGAAGACCGCCAGACATACGACCAGCTACTGGGTACTGCCAAAACAGTTTTTCCATATGTTGAAAATCATCTATTCTATGTAGAGCACTGGTTCCATAGCCTTTTTTGGAACAAAATGCGGGAAGTGGCGGCTATCCTAAAGGAATTCAAGTTCATCGAGGACGTGGAAGACGTCTGGTACATGAAGCGAGCGGAAATCAAGGATGCCCTTTGGGACGTAGTCACGGCGTGGGCTACCGGCAGCAAACCTCGTGGACCTCTGGTCTGGCCCAATGAGATCGCCTGGCGCAAAAGCGTTATGGAAAAATTCCGCCAATGGACACCCCCCGACGCAATGGGAACCGTGCCTGACAATATTACCGAGCCGTTTACCATTGTCTTGTGGGGTATCACTTCCCAGTCCATGGCGAACTGGGCCAAGCTCAAGAGCATAGCCGCCGGTGATGTCAACAAGATTGTGGGATTCCCTGGGTCTCCGGGCATAGTTGAGGGGATCGTTCGGGTTTGCCGAACCGTCAAAGAGATAGGTGAATTGAAGGACGGCGAGATCCTCGTTGCCCCGACAACTTCGCCCAGCTGGGCCCCGGCCTTTCAGAAAATCAAAGCCGCCGTCACAGATGTGGGAGGAGTCATGTGTCACGCGGCCATTGTATGCAGAGAATACGGACTCCCTGCCGTGGTAGGAACCGGGTCCGCAACATCGATTCTAAAATCCGGTCAGAGGATAAGAATAGACGGGTCAACCGGCGAAGTTGACATCCTCTGATAACGCCTCGGACGGAGGATCTGACCATGGACGTCTCCAAGTACGTGCTTCATTTTGAGGAATGCGACCTGAGCATGGTGAACAGAGTCGGTGGGAAATGCGCAAGTTTGGGCGAGCTGCTCAAAGCCCAAATTCCTGTTCCTCCCGGTTTTGCCGTGACAACTGAAACTTACGAGCGATTTCTTGACGACAACGGGCTTACTGCAAAGGTCATCCAGAGACTCGAAGGCCTGGATTGCGCCAAGATCGAAGAAATCGACCGGGCCTCTGAGGAGGTGCGGGGGTGGATCGAAGGCGGATTAATCCGGGAGGACTTGGAAGACGTGATCGCAGAGTACTACCGGGAACTCTCAAGAATGGCCCGATGCCCTGCGTGTCCGGTTGCGGTCAGATCCTCCGCCACGGCTGAGGATCTTCCGGATGCAAGCTTCGCGGGCCAACAGGAAACCTATCTTTGGACTCGCGGAATAGACGATGTTCTGAACCGGATCCGCACATGCTGGTCGAGCCTGTTCACTTCCCGCGCGATTTCTTACAGGATGAAAATGGGTTTTGATCATTCCAAGGTGTTGATCAGCGTGGCGATTCAAAAGATGGTCAAGTCGTTTACTGCGGGCGTTATGTTTACGTTGAATCCTGGAACAGGGGACCGTGCCACCGTGGTGATTGACTCGAACTGGGGTTACGGCGAGAGCGTAGTTTCCGGTGAAGTCACGCCGGACCAGTTCCAGGTTAACAAAATTACCATGGAGGTGGTGAAAAGGACGATCTCGGATAAGGCTATATACTACACGACTGACCCTGAAACGGATGAAGTAATCAAGATCCCGGTGGACGAGGTTAGGCGGAAAGACCAGAGCCTGCTGGAAGCGGAAATACTTCAACTCACTCGATTGGCCAAAGTCATTGAGAAGCATTACGGCAAACCCATGGACATAGAATGGGCGACAGAGAAATCATTGCCGTACAAGGGAGAGGTATTCATCCTCCAGAGCCGACCTGAGACCGTCTGGAGTCAAAAAAAGGTGAAGCCAGTGGTGGAGCCCAAGAAAAGCGCTCTGGAGCATATTGTGGCAGGGCTTCTTGCCGGGAAGAAAGTCAAGTAACCCTATCAAATACAGGCCCCGACGGGTGCCTGTCGTGTGAAACGC
>JACRDE010000645.1 GCA_016212935.1 Desulfomonile tiedjei
GGGGGGCCACGACTCTGGTTTCATGCCTTCGCAGGAATGACGAGGAAACGGTCACCATTTTTGGCAACGGCCAAATCTCGTAGGCGGATGCTCTTACAGAAGAATAACCTCACGAAACGGAGGCAGCACCAGTCGCAAGCAGCTTATTCTTAACAGCGGAAAGCATCCTGATGTGGTCCATTTCCGCCATGATGAGCTTGTCGATTTCGCCTTTTCCAGACGCGTCCGGCAAAATTTCCTTCATTCCCAGGAAAAACGCCACCGAATCCTTCTCGAACTGAAGGGCCATGTCCAAAGCTTCCACAGGCCCTTTCACAGATGCAAGTCTGCTGGCGGCCGCTTCCATGGTAAAAATATGTGTATCCGCAGTAGCTTGGAGATAGCTTTCAGCAAGGCCTTCCGGGTCCCAGATGGCATCAGCAGGAAAGGACGAGGGCAATTTGCTCCTCAAGTCCTTGAAGGCCTTGATGTGGCCTTCTTCCATCATGGCCAAGTCTTCGAATAGCTTCTTCACCTTCGGATCTTCGGCTTTCTTAGCCGCGCCGATATAGAAAAGGTTTCCGTTTTCCTCTATGCGTACTGCCATGGTGAAAACGTCATCTGCGGTTCCAAAAACAAACATGAAAGCCTCCTTTTTCATGTGAACAATCACGCCTTTACGTTAAGTCGGTTCCCAGGAGATTACGGGCAGAAGCCCTTCAGTGAAAAGTCTCCTTACAAAGGCGTTTTAGTATAAGGTCTAGCCGCTGTTCAACGCAAACTTTAGGGCGAACGTCGGTCTACTCAATTTTTCTGTACACGTTTAGACCAATTTTTTCTTCAGACCCGTAAACGAGCTGGTTCCCCTCACTAGAGGCTATGATAATGGTCTTGCCGGATTTTGAGGGGCCGAATTCCTTTGAGAGATCCAGCGTTATGCTCAGGATGCGGTCTTTGAGTTCCATCTCAACATTCTTGAAAGACTTCTTGCGGCCTTTGGCGCTCTTCTTTGCTTCCTGCCTGTACACGTTCAAACCTATTTTTTCAGGACGTCCGGGAACGGATTTGTTGCCTTCCGTGGATGCTATTATTGTAGTCTTGCCAGACTTTGACGGGCCGAATTCCTTCGACAAGTCGATCTCTATTTGAAGAATATCTCCGTCAACTGCCATGATCACGTTCTTCATCCCTACGACTCGTGATTTCACCGGTGTCTTCTGGAGCTGTTTCTTTTCTCCGGCCGCAGCCTTCTTGGCAGTCCCAGGTTCTGCCTGAGAGAACTCCAGAGTGGTAGCGGCTTCGGGCAGTTCAGTAACCTGAAGTTCGGCGCATTCTTCGTTTTGCAGCAGCTGTCGAATCTGGGCGGGAACATTGATCAATTGTTGGACATCATTCCCGGCTAGTCCATCCCTACCCCATCCGGATTCTTCCAGCTTGAGCAGTAACTCATCCGGATGCGCTGATGGATTGTCTTCAATGAATTCGATCAGCTTCCGTACCACAGATCTGGCCTTGTCGAAATCCTGAAGGGTCTCCTCAAAAGAGTGAATGATCTCCATTACCTGCGCCATCTTCTGCGCGTCCACCATTCCCGAGTGGGCATCCGTAATCAAGTGACGCCAGCGAGGCGGGGTGGGACTGCCTTGATCTTTGTAATAATTCCGAAAATCTTCCGTACTCACAAAAAATTCAAAGCCGGTGCCCGTGCGCACAAGAAACGGGGAGGAGGAATCGTCCACGATCTCCACTGTAATTCCAGGCTTAGACCCCAGGAACTGCTGATATAATTTGCCCATTGGGTCTCCTTTCATTAAATGCCGAATAGTGATCATATAAAAAACTTTGTCACAGGTCCAGATTTCGATACAGAGATATGGAAGCAATGTCCTGCATGAGGATCAACCAAGTCTCTGAGATTCTACTGCGCTGCTCGCTTGAGAGCGTTTGGTAATAAGGCAATATTCAGGCTGCCAAGATTGATGCCCGAATGCGGGTGAGATTCTCTCTCATCTCCAGGGGGTAGCACTGCATGATCGATCTGTAGCAAGTTATTCAGGCGTCCATCTAAAAGATTCCTGAATATCTTTCACAGAGGTTTCGGGCGGGAATCCCCCTTTGAAAAGTTCGTCCAGGCTGGTGACGATCCGGTCCCCTGAACGCCCCTCCGCGATGATGAGAATGTCGCGGTCCTCCTGCCTGGCGAATTCTTGCATGTACTGTAGACAAGTCCCACAAGGCAATAGAGGCAGATGAAGATCCGAAACCACAGCCACAGCTATGAATCTGCTTTCGCCGTGAATCAGAGCGTGGTTGATGGCGTTGCGCTCCGCACAGACTCCCAGCACCGGGATCAGCGATTCCGTATTGCAGCCCTCGAAGATCTTTCCGTTCGCGGTGAGCACTGCAGCGCCGACTCGAAAGCGGCTCAGAGGAACGGAGGCGTTCTCGAGTACTCTGAGCGCCGCGGAGATGAGTTCGTCAATATTCATTCCCTGGGGCCTCGGTGAAATTTTCAGATGCTGGGGCGAATGTATTATGGGAACCCTGGATAGCAGTACAAGAGAATGTGGTCAAGAGAAGTCGGACTTCATGAATTGTCCTGAATTCCGAAGCGGAGAATTCTGAAGCGCTTGAGTTCTTCTTCCGAGATTTTCGAATCTAAGCGTGCATGAACAGGTTCTCCGGCCTGAGCCCGTGTTGGGCTCATTGGCGCACTGTTCTTCGAATCCCCACTGCTTCAAGAACTTGAGCATCATTTTGCGGCAATCGAACTTGCTCAGAGGAATGCGCAAAATTCCCCAACCCCGAGTCGAGTTTTTAGAAGAGAGAAAAGTCTCGAGGAATATCCTGGATAAATGACCGCCGTCCCCTTTGAAGTCTCCGGATTTTCGGGCTTGTCCCGAGTAGCGAGCGGTTTTCCGCTCCGAACCGATTCGCTCAGAAGTCGCTCCAGTCCCTTTGCAGCGTTTTTGTCATTATAATAAGGTCACGGTATTTGCCCTGTCGATCTTTCACGTAATCCTTCAGCACAGCCTGTTGGAAAAAATCAAGCTTGTGTGCCGCGTTTCTAGCGGCATCTTCCACACCTTCGACGAACTCAGCGACCAGTGTTTCGATTCCCATATTCATGGCGAGTTTTATTGTATCAAGCAACATCCACGTGCCTATCCTTTGCTGCCTGTATTCAGGATCCACCATTATGCGAAGATGCGCAATGTGGCGCAGGCAATCGGCCGGGCGTCTATGGAGCCTGACGTTGCCGATGATGGCGCCGTCCTCCTGTCTCACAGCGACAATGGGAACAATGCGATTGTAGTCAAGATTCTGGATCCACTGGCTGATGACTGCGGGATCGGCTAGGTCTTCTCTAAGGAACCAGCGTTCATTTTCCGGAATTCTCGAAAAAAAATCCGCGAGGCATTGCTCGTCCTCCGGTACCAAAGGCCGTAGCAGTATTGGCGTCCCGTCTTTGGTCATGATCTCTTTGGGGTAATCTTCAAACATGGCGCGCCTCTTTCCCTGGAAATTGGCTTAGGATGGCTTGTTATTAGCATTTGCCGGAGGACTTATCAACGAACATTAGAGTATGAGGGACCTGAATTTTCCCGCAAGGGACAAGAGATGTCTGCCGGGCGAGCGCATCCACTATGGCGACGTAATTCGTTCCATCGTTTCATAGGAGCGAATTCAGGAACTTTTTCCGGAATAAGATTTCCCATTGCCGGTTGAGTGCATTTTTATAAGTCTTGCACGTACACGGGTACAGTACTAGAATAATCTGCGTGAAACTTCATTAATTCGTCGCAGAAGGAGAATCAGAATGGACGAGAAAGAAAAGGTCGTCCTGGAGGCTATGAAACAGGCAGGGAAACCGGTCCGTCCGGGGGATGTGGCAAAGGCCGTGGATCTCGACTCAAAAGAAGTCTCAAAGATTATAGATTCGCTCAAGAAAAAGGGAATGATAATTTCACCCAAGAGGTGCTATTACGCCCCGTCGGATTGTTGAACACGCTTTTCGGGTCGTTTCGCTCCGATTCTCCGTCGCCGGGAGATATTGCGACAACCAAAGGACTGCGGACCGAGGCTTCTCAAACCAAAGTTCCTGCAAGGGTCGACTCTGACATGCGCCTTGTCCGGATGGCGGCATCCTTTCGTTCACTCGGGGCAATTGACGAATCTCGGTTGTCTTTGAGAAGGTAGAAGACCCGAAGCGTTCTCATTAATTGACCGCCCGAGACTGCTTCGCTGCGCTCCCAATGACGTGTCATGGAGCCTCGTTGCCCGCGTAAGCGAGTGATTACGGACGGCGCAGCAAGTCGGTTGACAGGCATCTGAGGGGATGGTAGCTACCTCGTTATGAACTATTGCTCGATTAAAAAAGTCAACAACAACGCCCCACGTCTAGAACCACCCGCGCACATCCATCTGATGGGCATCTGCGGCACTGGCATGGGGTCCCTTGCCGGCATGTTCCACAGCCAGGGCTACCGAGTGAGCGGATCCGATCAGGCGGTCTATCCGCCGATGAGCGATTTTCTCAAGGAGTTGGGAATTCAAGTTCTGGAAGGGTACAAGGCCTCAAATTTGAGCCCAAGGCCCGATCTGGTAGTGGTGGGAAACGTCATCCGCAAAACCAACCCCGAAGCTATCGCATTGGACAGGTCCGCAATCCCGTTCACGTCCATGCCTATGGCTCTGAAACAGTATTTCGCCGCGGACAAGACCCGCATAGTGGTCAGCGGCACTCACGGAAAAACAACTGTCAGTGCGATGATTGCATGGGTACTCTTCAAGGCCGGCTTGGAACCGGGGTTCATGATCGGTGGCCTGCCCAAAAATTTTGCTCAGAATCACAGAGTTGGCAATGGTTCGCTTTTCGTGATCGAAGGAGACGAATACGATACGGCCTACTTTGACAAGCACCCAAAATTCCTGCATTACTGCCCTCACTTGGCGGTCATCACCTCCTGCGAGTTTGACCACGCTGACATCTATGCCGATTTGGACAGCATAAAGGATCAATTTCGTGCGTTGGTCCGTTTGATCCCCGCTGACGGCGCCATCATAGCCTTCGGGGGTGATGAAACTGTCAGGGAAATAGTGCAAGGCAGCGAAGCGCCCACATTCATATACGGCGAAGGTCCGCTTATGGATTGGTCAGTGGGCGGGGTGAGCCTGGTAGACAGAGGCATTTCGGTGACGGTCTCCAATCGAGGCCGGAAAGTCGCATCAGGAACCTTGCCGGTCATCGGTCGTCACAATGTCCTGAATGCTGTAGCCGCTATCGCCGCTTCAGCGAAGGTCGGAGTAGACCCGCAGGTCGCCTTGGATGCATTGGGATTGTTTCAGGGGGTGAAAAGGCGGCAGGAAACAATCGGGGAACACGCGGGGATAACTGTAATTGACGACTTCGCGCATCACCCGACCGCTGTGGAAGTCACATGCTCAGGGGTGAAAACGGAATTCCCCCTCAGGCGCCTCGTTGCCGTTTTTGAGCCCCGAACAAATACCAGCCGGCGAGCTATTTTCCAGAAACAATATGCTTCCGCGTTCGGCTCCGCTGATTTGATCCTGATCAGAGAGCCCAGAGACACGGAAAACATACCGCTCCAGGACAGATTTGATTCTCAGCGACTTGCGGAGGATTTGAGATCAATCGGAAAAAATGCCTGCGCCTTCGAGAGTACGGACGCCATTCTTCAATTCCTCACTGCCAATATTCATCGTGGTGATGTGGTACTGATCATGTCCAACGGAAGCTTCGACAACCTTGGCAGAAATCTTCTGGCAAGAGTCAGGGAGGTCGACCATGAAGGAAGCGACACTTTACGATAAGCTGGAATCGAATTCCGTCAAATGCCGTCTTTGTCGCCACGGGTGCAAAATCGAAGACGGAAGGAAGGGGATCTGCGGGGTACGGCAGAATCGTGGAAGCACGCTCTACACCCTAGTATACGACAAAGTAGTCTCCACAAACGTAGACCCGATCGAAAAAAAGCCGCTGTTCCACTTCGCTCCCGGGACCAAATCTTTCTCCATCGCCACTGTTGGCTGTAATTTCTTCTGCACTTTCTGCCAGAACTATTCTATTTCCCAGATGCCTCGTGACAGAGGCAGAATAATCGGCGAAGATTACTCTCCTGCCCAGATAGTGGAGATGGCTATTGAGAGCGGTTGTCGAAGCATTTCATACACGTACACCGAGCCCACCATTTACTACGAACTCGCGCGGGACACCATGGTCGAAGCCCATGGACGAGGCCTTCTGAACGTATTTGTTACAAACGGTTACATGACCAGGGACATGCTCGACGACGCAAACGGTCTCATAGATGCGGCCAATGTAGACCTGAAGGCATTCGATAAAAGGTTCTATCTTGAGTACTGCAGGGCCAAGCTGGAAGGAGTGCTGGATTCCCTCCGCTACATGAGCCACAAGGGAATATGGCTCGAAGTGACAACGCTTCTGATCCCATCGCTCAACGACGATCCAGTGGAGGTTCGGGAACTGGCCAGATTCATCAGAACGGAATTGGGTCCCCATGTGCCCTGGCACGTAAGCCGGTTTTATCCGCACTACAAGGAACAGGATTTGCCGCCCACAGAGGTTGAGGTACTCAGGAAAGTCAGACAGATCGGTATTGACGAAGGGCTCCATTACGTTTACACCGGTAATGTACCGTTGGACCCGGGCGAAAAGACCTACTGTCCCGGGTGTTCACAGACATTGATCGATCGCGTGGGCTACTCGATAATGAAATACGCAGTGAAAGAAGGGCTTTGTCCGAAGTGCGGCTTCCGCGTCGAAGGGGTTGAACTATAGAATCAAATGAACTCGCAGCCTTTTGAGGCTGGCGATAGAGGAATCCGTTTCCATTCTCAAGGAATCCGAGGACTACATGAATCGTAGAATTATTGTGTCTCCCTCTCTGCTATCGGCCGATTTCTCTCGTCTTGCCGAAGAGATTCGAGCAGTAGAAGAAGCAGGAGCGGATTGGTTGCATGTTGATGTGATGGACGGGCATTTCGTTCCCAACATTACCGTAGGGCCGATGATAGTGTCTGCAGTGAAAAAAGTGGCCAAAATCCCAGTGGACGTCCATCTGATGATCTCGGAACCGGACAGATTCCTGGAGGATTTTCAGCAGGCTGGAGCCGACATTCTTCACGTGCACCCGGAAGCCACGCATCACTTGCACCGGACCTTGACCAGAATACGTGAACTCGGTATGAAAGCTGCGGCAGCCCTGAATCCTTCCACAGGATTGGATGCCGTCAAGCATGTGCTGGCGGAATTGGACGTTCTCATGCTAATGACTGTGAACCCGGGGTTCGGAGGACAGTCATTCATACCCTCAATGCTGCCCAAGGTGCGGGCAGCCAGAGAAATGGTTGACGAGTCCGGACACGATATCCTGATTGAAGTGGACGGGGGTGTGTCGCCTAAGACAGCTCCTGATCTGATCCGCGAGGGAGCGGATGTGTTCGTGGCAGGCAGTGCAGTATTCACGAATCCCCCCTACGCGGAGATTATCAGCAAGCTTCGCGGCTGAAGCAAGAAACTGGGCTCGACATTACAGCGCTGCCTGGCTAGGCTTTTCCCGACGCTGCGCACAGTCCGAATAGCGAATGACTATTTTTCGGTGAACATATAAGGACCGCCTAATGAAAAAGAATACTATATTGATCTTCTCCATTCTTGCTTTGGTGCTTCTCCTGACATCAGGGCCCTCGCTAGCCGTGAACGACAAGAGCCACAAGTCCGCACCCAAATCCGTCAGCTATCCGGATCTAGAAAAGGATCCGGGCTTCTTCTTCATGCTGGCCGAGCAAGCAGAGCTTACAGGCGATACTGAAGGCGTGGTCCAGAATTTGAAGAAGGCCATACAGCTTGACCCCAATTCCTCGTACCTGTACACCCGGGTGGGGAATTTGCTGGCGAGAAACAGGAGGATATCCGATTCGCTGATCATGACGCGAATCGCAGCGCTGCTGGACCCGAAAAATGATGAAGCCCTAACGCTGATGGGAAAGATATTCACGGTCACAGGTGACCGCAACAAAGCCATCGAAGCCTATAGTAAGGCACTGGAACTCAAACCGGATGAACGCGAGCTTTACGTGTTTATCGGGTCTCTCCAGGCCTCCCAGAAGATGTTCCCGGAAGCTGAAAAGACTTTCACGCGAATGATCAAGCAGTTTCCGGATGAAAAGGAAGGCTATTTCTATCTCGGCAGGGTCTATGTTGAAGACAAGAAGTTCGACCAGGGCATAGAAACATTCAGATCGCTCCTGGAAAAAGGCGTCGAAGGCTCTGCTCAGATTCACCTGGAACTCGGGGGAATCTATCTTCTCCTGAAGAATTATACTGAAGCCGAAGGGCACTTCAATGAAGCAATAAAGCTGGACCCCTCCAATGTCACGGCCCGCCTGAACCTCGGCCAGGCTTTGGCCAGTCAGAAAAAGTACACCGAGTCGTATCAAGTGTTCGAAGAACTCGCAAAACTGGCCCCGTCCAATCTGGGTATACAGATCAAGATGGCGCTCATTCTGGCAGAGCAGAAACAGTTCGATGCGGCGAAAGGAATGCTGGACAAGATTCTCACAACCAAGCCCGGGTGGGACCAAGTCCGCTTTCAGCTGGGCAGGGTGCTGAAGGAACAAGGGAAACTCGAAGAATCGGAGAGGGAGTTCATCCAGATTCGAAAAGGCCAACCCACTTTCCTGCACTCGAGGATAATTCTGGCCCTGATGTTCCTCAAGGTCAAGGATTTCGGCAAGTCAATCAGGTACATAGATGAAGCTATGGATTCAGAGGTAAAGGATGCGGATCTATTCCACATCAGGGGTTCGGTCTTGGAGGAGTTGAACAGGTATAGCGAAGCCCTGGAAATGTACGACAAAGCCCTGGAAATTGACGCCAAGAATGTCAGAATCCGTTACTCAAAGGGAAACGTTCTGGAGAAAAGCGGCCGCCGGGCAGAGGCAATGTCCGAAATGGAGAAGATACTCGCTGAAAAACCCGACGACGCCAGCGCATTGAATTTCATAGGCTACACACTTGCAGTCTCCGGGAAAGATATCGTACGTGCAGAGAGACTGGTTCGAAAAGCTCTGGAGTTAAAGCCCGACGACGGGTACGTAATGGACTCGCTTGGTTGGGTGCTTTTCAAGACCGGAAAAACCGACGAAGCTCTGCCTCTACTGGAAAAGGCCTATGAAAAAGTGAAAACCGACCCGGTCATAGCGGAACATATGGGGGATGTGCTCCTGGAAAAAGACAAGCGTCCCGAGGCCTTGGAAGCGTATCGCAGATCGCTCCAGGTTAACCCCGACAATCTTGTTGTTCAGGACAAACTCAAAAACCTGGAGGGCGAGATCGCTCCTAAAACGAAATAAGGCCCTGGTGGTGATTTCAACTCGCCTTCACACTTCGAGCATCATGGAGTGCAAAACCGAGCATTATCGGTTTACATGTGCCACCGAGATATGGCGGCACCGGTGGTCTCATGCTCTTGACTTCAGCGGCCTGTCCATGATGCGGAACATTGAATCGTCATTCAGCGACAACCGTAATCCAGGCTTTCTCGGAGCCGATGCCGACTCGCTCGAATGAGTACCAAAGCCACTGTGGCAAGCTGGGGTCTCATGAACGAAGGTCCGGCACCCTTGAGTTGCCTGAAGTGACCGAAACTCTATGGTTCCCCAGGCATCACTGGTTTGAAAACCAGAGGTGTGATACTAGTGCACATTCAAAGAAGTAAGATTGGGGGGACCCTCTTTAGTAAAGAGTTTCCCCCCAAACCCCCGTCCAGAAACTTCTATCATTTGCCGGAACCCCAAATTTCCTTTCAGGAAATGGGGGTTCCGGCGAGTGCTAAAAGTTCTTGAGGTGGGGTTCGGGGAGGAAC
>JACRDE010000636.1 GCA_016212935.1 Desulfomonile tiedjei
ACAATGACATGATAGGCGCGAACCTTTCCCTGAATAACTGAAGGCTTGCCCATGAGCTGGTGAATCTGTTGCACCCTGCCGCCAAAGATGGTATACACCGACCGGATTTCCCATTTCTTCGGCCATTGGGTTTCCGTATATGGCATTTCGTGCGGCCGCAGCCTTGAAAGGATCTGAACCATGGAAAAGATAGTCATCCGGGGCGGAATTCCCCTGAAGGGATCAGTTACGGTGAGCGGCTCCAAGAACGCCGCGTTGCCCTTGATGTGCGCCTCGCTGCTAAGCAGGGATGAAATGACTTTCCACAAGGTTCCCGCGCTGAGAGACATCCGCACTACAAAGCAATTGCTCCTTCAATTGGGAGTGCAGCTGGACGACTTTACCCCCGGGACGCTCAGGATAAAGGCTAGAGAAATCATCGACCATACTGCGCCGTACGAACTGGTCAAGACAATGAGGGCGTCCGTGATGGTTTTGGGGCCGCTGATGGCTCGGGAAGGGAGAGCGGACGTTAGCCTTCCCGGCGGGTGCGCGATAGGCGCAAGACCCATTGATCAGCACCTGAAAGGTCTTGAAGCAATGGGCGCAAGCATAGAGCTGCAAAACGGCTACATCCAGGCTCGCGCCAACAGGCTTGAAGGAGCGGACTTCACTTTTGACCTAAAAACTGTAACCGGAACCGAGAACCTCATTATGGCAGCAGCCCTCGCCAAAGGCACAACGGTCCTTCGGAATTGCGCGATAGAGCCTGAAATCACCGAGTTGGCCGGCGTGATAAACCGTATGGGAGGCTGTATTGTCGGGGCTGGAACTGATACCATAGTTATCGAGGGCAAAGATCGTCTGCAGGGAATAGTGCACGAAATCATGCCGGATCGCATCGAGGCAGGCACTTTCATCATGGCAGCATGCATCACTCGCGGAGATATTACCGTCTCGGAATGCGAGCCCGAACATCTTGCAGCACTTCTTGAAAAACTCGAAGAAGCCGGGTTGAAAGTGGAGACTTCCGAGCGTCAAGTGCGAGTGATTTCCAACGGCAGGGTCAAAAGCCGCAATATAGAGACAAACCCCTATCCGGGGTTTGCAACAGATTTTCAAGCTCAGTACATGGCCTTGATGGCTCTGGGAGATTCTGATTGCTATATAACGGAAAACGTGTTTGAAAACAGATACATGCACGTTCAAGAATTGGTTCGCATGGGCGCCCGGATAAGGGTTTCCGGTCGCGTCGCGAAAGTTCAAGGGGTCAAGGAGCTTTCCGGTGCCCATGTGCAAGCCACGGATCTCAGGGCCAGCGCCTCGCTGATCCTTGCTGGGCTTTCCGCCAAAGGTGTGACGGAAATTCACCGTGTATACCATTTGGATAGGGGATACGAGCATCTGGAAGAAAAACTGGCCAATCTTGGGGCCGATGTACGCCGAGAAAAGGATGACATGCTGTGAGCCCTTCAAAGCAAAACCGTGCCAGAACCGCTGAAGTTATCAGGAAAACATCAGAAACCGATGTGGTTGTGAAGCTGTCCTTAGATGGGAGCGGCATCGGAAAAATCGCCACGGGCGTAGGTTTTTTCGATCACATGCTCGACCACGTGATGAGACACGGCCTGTTAGATATGGAAATATCCGCCAACGGCGATCTTCATGTCGATTATCATCACACCGTTGAGGACGTGGGGCTGACTCTGGGAGAGGCTTTGAAGAAGGCTGTCGGTGACAAGAAGGGATTGCGGCGCTACGGCTTTTCCCAGGTCCCTATGGACGAGGCCTTGGCTTCAGTTACCCTTGATTTGTCAGGTCGGCCGATGCTCGTATTCTTCAATCCGTTGTCAGATCGGAGCGCCGGTGATTTTCCACTGGATCTGATGCCGGTTTTCCTGCAGGGATTGGCTGATCGGGCCGGTATTACCATGCATGCGACTGTCCTCGCGGCAGAAAATCCGCACCATGCGGCCGAAGCGGTTTTCAAAGCTTTGGGAAGGGCTCTGCGAGAAGCCGTGCAAATGGACCCCAGGGTTAAAGGAATCCCGTCAACAAAAGGGGTTCTGTGAAAACTGCCTATCACAACCGCCCAAATACATTGGTGCTCTTGCTAATACGCCGAAAGAAGCTCGCATAGTCGTCCTACCCACTCATTTACTTAAGTGGGTGCGGGGGTTCGCCCCGAGCTTCCCATTGCGACCGCCCCGAAGCAGCGTATAGTCTCTGCCAAAAGTTTTGTCCGAAAAGGGTTGTCCTCCGAGGCTGTCAGAGAGCGGGGGTATTTTCTCATATTTTGGTAGGGATAGAGCAAGTTTTTTTATTGAGTTCTTTTCTGTCAATGATCCAGTTCAGTGCGTGTATGAGGCGATCATTGAGTTCGTCCCGGGACCTTGCGTAGAAATGCGAGAACCACTCTCCTTTCATGAGCAACCACAGCCGCTCAATGGGATTGAGGTCGGGAGAATAAGGAG